>NZ_JVSR01000005.1:0-28036 GCF_001069785.1 Streptococcus parasanguinis | reverse complement strand
ACTTGGTTTGGGACCAAGGTGTCGCAGGTTCGAATCCTGTCTTCCCGATAGTGTATCGAAAAAGTCTAATGGTTGACATTAGACTTTTTTTGTAGTTATTTTTTTATTAATTTATAAGAAAAAAGAGCTTTCGCTCTTTTCAACTTTATTTATTTCGCAGTTCAACATAACGGTTATACCAAATTTTGATATATTCCTCAGAAAAAGGACCTTTGTTTTGGTTTATCCAATCTACTAGAACCTTAACATTTTCCTTTAAAATAAAGTCGATGTCATCTGAATAGTGCATTTTTTCTTTATGCTGCTCGTATTCTTCAACATCTAACAATTTTTTTTCACCATTGGTAAAGACCTTGACATCGAGATCATAGTCGATATATTTTAAGGCTTCTTGGTCAATGTGAAAAGGACTTGCTAGGTTACAGTAGTAAGACACACCATTGTCACGGATCATGGCGATGATGTTAAACCAATATTTTTTATGGAAATAAACGATCGCTGGTTCACGTGTGATCCAACGTCTACCATCACTTTCAGTCACAAGTGTATGATCATTTACTCCAATAATTGCATTTTCGGTTATCTTTAATACCATGGTGTCACGCCATGTACGGTGTAAACTGCCATCATGTTTATAACTTTGAATTGTAATAAAGTCGCCTTCTTTAGGTAGTTTCATAACTTACCAACTTTCTACAATCTAAGTATATCCTCTATATTGTATCATATTTTTTCAAATTTTTTCTTATTTTTCTATTTAATTTTCAATTTGGTTTATGAATCTAAGTATTCTCTAATGGCTGACGTTATATCACTATAATCGTAGCCTTTTCTGGCTAGTGCCTGAGTCAAGCGTTGTTTGAGTTCATAGCCTTCATATTTTTTACTGTATTTACGGTATTGTTTTTCTAACTCTTTTAGAATGAGCTCATTGGTTGTTTCTTCATCTGTTTCGAGCTCGAGATTTTGGAATGCTATCTTTGCTTGATTGTAAGCAAAACCTTTTGAAATGAGTGCCTGGATGATTTTCGTTTCAATGGCTTTTAACGGATATTTTCCTTGGTATTTTTTTAGGAGTTTTATTGCGGTACGGTCGATCACTTCTGAAAAATCATAGTCTGCAAGTATTTCTTGTAGGATAGATTTTGGTATCCCTTTTTGTAGAATTTTTTGTTGTAATAAGGCAGGGCCCTTATCGCCACTGAGAAGGTTGGCCTCTATCAGGTTTCTTGCATATTGACGATCATCTAACCACTTGTCTTCTTTTAGCTGTTGGACCACTTTATCAATAATGCCATTATCAATCTCATATTTTGTCAGGTAGTCTCGGACCTCTTTTGTTGTTCGAGCTTTAAAAGAAAGATGGTAAAGGGCCAGATTTTTACCATAGGAGTATTGAGCAAACTCTTGGATTTCTTTTAGTTCCTCTTCACTGATTTCTTTATCTTTGGAAAGAAAATATTTGACGATGGTGTCTTCTGTAATATAAAGTTTTTGATCATTGTCTAATTCCAGGAGGTAGAGTCTTTTTTTCTTTTCTAGTTTTGTAATTTTCATGTTTTTATTATACCGAAAAATGTGTTAAGATAGGGATATGAACGTTAAAGTAAAACAAAAAATTCCTTTGAAAATTAAACGAATGGGAATTAACGGAGAAGGGATTGGCTTTTATAAAAAAACACTTGTCTTTGTGCCAGGTGCCTTGAAGGGAGAAGATATCTTCTGCCAAATTACAAGTGTCAAAAAAAATTTTGCGGAAGCCAAACTCTTATCTGTGAATAAGGCGTCTAAGTTTCGTGTGACGCCCATGTGTGATATCTATGAGACCTGTGGGGGCTGTCAAATCATGCATTTGAAGTATGACAAGCAGCTGGAGTTTAAGACAGATTTGTTGCAACAGGCCTTGAAGAAGTTCTCACCTGAAGGATTTGAACAGTATGATATTCGGCCGACAATTGGAATGCAGGAGCCTCTTTACTATCGGGCAAAATTGCAATTTCAAACAAGGAAATTCAAGGGTCAGGTGAAGGCGGGCCTCTATGCTCAAAATTCACATTATTTGGTGGAATTAAAAGATTGTTTGGTTCAAGATCCGGTTATTCAAGCTATCGCCAATGATCTAGCGGATTTATTGACCTATTATCAGATTCCGATTGCTGATGAGCGTAAAGAACTGGGTGTCAGAACCATGATGGTTAGACGGGCTCGGAAGTCTGGTCAGGTTCAGATCATTGTGGTCACCAGTCGTCAGATTAACGTAAACAATTTGGTGCAAGACTTGGTCACGAAACACCCTGAAATTGTCACGGTTGCTGTTAACAAAAATACGTCTCGTTCTAGTGAGATTTATGGGGAACAAACGCAGATTATTTGGGGAGAAGATGCCATTTTGGAAGGTGTTTTGGATTATGAATTCTCCCTGTCTCCTCGAGCCTTTTACCAGTTGAATCCGGAACAAACTGAAGTATTGTATAGTGAGGCTGTCAAGGCTCTAGATGTTTCTCCAGAGGATAACCTGATTGATGCCTACTGTGGGGTTGGAACGATTGGGTTTGCTTTTGCTAATAGAGTGAAAAGTGTTCGGGGGATGGATATTATTCCTGAAGCGATTGAAGATGCCAAATACAATGCTAAACGGATGGGATTTGAGAATACCCACTATGAGGCTGGTACAGCAGAAGAGATCATTCCTCGCTGGTACCAAGAAGGCTATCGGGCCAATGCTGTGATCGTGGATCCACCTCGTACGGGCTTGGGGACAAAATTAATCGAGACCTTGTTGCACTATGCACCTGAAAAGATGGTCTATGTCTCTTGTAATGTCTCTACTTTGGCACGGGATCTAGTAGCTTTGACGAAGGTTTATCAGGTTGAATACATTCAATCAGTGGACATGTTCCCCCATACTGCAAGGACAGAAGCAGTTGTGAAATTAGTGAAGAAGTGAAAGAAGAAGAATGGATATTTGGGAAAAACTTTATCTTGAGGCGAAAGCTCTCTATGCGCCTCAAGAGGTTTCAGATTTTGTCTATGCTCGACATGTGGTTGCTGCTGTTGAGGCTGCAGATGGTCAGATTTTTACGGGCTTTTGTATGGAAGGAACTTGCGGCGTCTTTCATTTATGTGCGGAACGAGCAGCACTCTTCGACATGTATCAACAATCAGGACAAACCAAGGTCAAGCGCATTATTGCTTTTCGAGACAAACCTCCTTATGGAGAAGGTTCTGGGATGCCTTGTGGGGCCTGTCGTGAATTTCTCCTTGAGCTAGATGCTGAGAATCGTCATCTAGAATTTATGGTGGATTATGAGAGTCGTAAGACCATTACTTTAGGTGAATTGATGCCTCTTTGGTGGGGAGAAGAACGGGCTCGTCAAAGAGAAAATAAAGGGAATGAGTAGAGGAAATAAATAAATGGACAATGTTATTGATGTATCGATTCCAGTTGCTCAAGTTATTGATCAACATCCGGAGGTATTGGATTTGTTGGTGGAGTTGGGCTTTAAACCCTTAGCCAATCCGATCATGCGAAATACAGTTGGGCGCAAGGTTTCTTTGAAACAAGGATCAAAATTAGAAGGTACTCCTATGGAGAAGATTGTGCGAACACTAGAGGCCAATGGCTATGAAGTAGTGGGGCTAGACCAATGAGTGATGAACGAATTCATGTCTTAAGAGATATCTTATTAGAGCTTCATCATGGAGCTTCCCCTGAATCGGTTCAGGAACGGTTTGATGCGACCTTTGCGGGGGTGTCTGCGATTGAGATTTCCCTTATGGAGCATGAACTGATGAATTCAGATGCAGGGGTTACTTTTGAAGATGTTATGGAACTTTGTGATGTCCATGCTAATCTTTTTAAGAATGCTGTTCAAGGGGTCGAAGTAGCAGATACTGACCACCCAGGGCATCCTGTTCAAATCTTTAAACAGGAGAACTTAGCCCTTCGAGCCGCTATGATGCGGGTACGTCGTTTGCTAGACAATTATGAGACGACTGAGGATCCTGAGATGATTCAGGAGATTCATAAGGGCTTGTTACGTCAGCTGGGCTTGGTGGGTCAATTTGACCGGCATTACCGTCGTAAGGAAGAGTTGATGTTTCCGATTATGGAAAAATATGGGCATGATTCCCCACCAAAAGTGATGTGGGGAGTAGATGACCAGATTCGGGATCTCTTTGCGAAAGCTTTGGATGCGGCCAAGAAATTACCGGAATCTAGTATTTCTGAAGTCAAGGAGCTCTTTGAAGCCTTTGCACAAGAGTTTGAGGGCATGATCTTCAAGGAAGAGTCGATCCTCTTGATGATTTTGCTGGAGTCCTTTACCCAGGATGACTGGCTCTCCATTGCAGAAGAAAGTGATGCTTATGGTTATGCCATTATTCTCTCAAGTGAGAAATGGGTGCCGAAACGTGTGGACTTCAAGGAAGAAGGAGCAAGAGAGTCAGAGAGTTCAACTGAACCGCTTCCTTCTTCAAAAGGAGATGAGCACCGTCAGGTCATTGAAACTCCTGAGGGGCAATTGACCATTACCTTCACGCCTAAGAAAAAAGAAGAGAGCTTCGATCGCAAGCAACCACAGGCTTTTGGCCATGGCTTTCTATCTGTGGAGCAAGCGAATTTAATCTTGAACCAGTTACCAATGGAGATCACCTTTGTCAATAAGGATGATATTTTCCAATATTACAATGATGCTGCGCCTTTTGAAGAAATGATTTTTAAGAGGACGCCATCGCAGGTAGGACGCAATGTTGAGCTGTGTCACCCACCGAAATATTTGGAGAAGGTCAAAGCCATCATGCAGGGGCTTCGTGAAGGGAAAAAAGACAAGTATGAAATGTGGTTCAAATCCGAATCGCGTGGGAAATTTGTCCATGTCACCTATGCAGCCGTGCGTGATGAAGCTGGAGACTTTCAAGGCGTCTTGGAATATGTTCAGGACATTCAACCTTATCGGGAGATCGATACGGATTTTTATAGAGGAATGGAGTAAAGATGAGTTACGAAACAGAGTTTATGAAGGAGTTTGAGGAGTGGATCAAGACCCAGGTCATGATCAATGAAATGGCTCTCGAAGAAAGTAAGAAGGTTTTTGATGAAGACCAGGATGAGCGAGCTAAAATCGCGATGATTCGCTATGAAAGCCGTTTGGACGCTTATCAGTTCTTGCAAGGGAAGTTTGAAAATTTTCATGCCGGAAAAGGATTTCATGATTTACCAGATGGCCTCTTTGGTGAAAGAAAATATTAAAAACACCTTATTGAAGGCGTTTTACTAGCTAGATTTACCTGAAAATTGAGCAATGACTTGATTTTTTAGGGGATTGTGATACAATAAAAAAGTTGAAATGACATCAACGGATTTTTGAATGGAATGATAGTGATGAAACCTTGTTGCCTTAGGAATTGATCACTGAATTTAGGAGGAAAAATGGCAAAGAAGAACGTAAACCGTGCGAAACAATACAAACATCAAAATAGACATCTTTTGAAAAAAGCTGTCGCAACTGTAACTGCAGCTGTGAAAGAAACACCTAAAAAGGTTGAGAAAGCTACAAAAGCAGTGGCGAAAGAAGTGAAACAAGCGGCTTCTTCAGTGGAAGAATTTGCTGCAAGTTTGGAAGGTGTGGCACTTGATCGTGCGCAAACATTCTATGATGAAGGTATTCGCTCTGTTGCGGACTTCGCAAACTGGACAGAAAAAGAGTTGTTGGCCCTTAAAGGAATCGGCCCAGCTACAATCAAGAAATTGAAAGAACTAGGCGTTAAATTTAAATAATCGCTTTTATGATTTCTTGCTATTTCCAGGAAAACTTGCTAAAATGAACCTATTAGAGGTGTTTTGAATCCCACATTTTACAGAAAGTGGCGGTGCTGAGAAGTCCACAAATGTGTCAAAACTAGTTGCTAATGGATGAAATTAAAAAATGAAATACAAATCTTTTTGTTTCCTTTTAGGACTAGGCGGCGAGTTGCAGGTTGTACTGAAGTACACCAAGACGAGCTCACGACGTCATAAAAGTGAAACAAGAAGATTAAAGATGCGGGCATCTGCCCGAAATTGGGTGGTACCGCGGATCAACACATTCGTCCCTGTCATTAATCTGACAGGGGCGATTTTTCTTTTGCAACCCTGGCTGAAGGAGCTTGTCATGAAACAATCTTTTAACACTAGTAAACTCTACTATGGTTTTCCGATTTTCATTTTAGGGTATCAGGACCAGAACTTTGGGCACAATATCACGACCTGCAGTTCCTCTTATAGCCTGGGAGATTGGCTCGTCATAGGGGTTGGTGCTGAGGAAAATGCGGCTGACCAGATTAAGCATTATCAACAGTTCAGCGTGAACATCCCTGATGAAAACTTTATGCTTGAGATGGAGCAGGCTGGTTTTATCAGCCATCGGGAGAAGTTGAATCACTTAGGGCTAGACTACGAAATTTCTGAACGGACTCAGGCTCCGATTTTGGAGGCTTGTCCAGTCGTTTTGGATTGCCAGGTAGATCGAATTATCGAGGAAGATGGCATCTGCCATATCTTTGCCAAGATTATAGACCGTCTGGCTGATCCAGAGCTCTTAGATGACAAGGGGCATTTTAAAAATGACCATTTTGCACCGACTTACTTTATGGGGGACGGTCATCAGCGCGTTTATCGTTATCTAGATGATCGAGTTGATTCCATGGGGAGCTTTATGAAGAAAGCGAGGAAGAAGAATGACAAGAGCTGAACTGCCAGAACGAATCGAAACGGAGCGTCTAGTCTTACGAGTCCGAACAGTGGCTGATGCTGAGGATATCCATGCTTACGCCAGTCTTCCAGAAGTCTCTTACCCAGCAGGCTTTCCACCCGTCAAGACCTTGGAAGACGAGATCTATTACCTAGAGCATATCCTTCCCGATCGCAATCAAAAAGAAAATCTTCCAGCTGGTTACGGCATTGTGGTCAAAGGAACTGATACAATCGTCGGCTCTGTTGACTTCAACCATCGCCACGAAGACGATGTACTGGAGATTGGCTATACCTTGCACCCAGACTATTGGGGCCAGGGTTATGTACCCGAAGCAGCGCGTGCTTTGATTGATCTAGCTTTTAAAGAATTGAACCTTCACAAGATAGAATTGTCTTGCTTTGGTTACAACCTTCAAAGTCAACGAGTCGCGGAAAAGCTTGGCTTTACCCTCGAAGCTCGCATAAGGGATCGCAAAGATGCCCAAGGCAATCGCTGTGATGATTTGAGATACGGCTTGCTAAAGAGTGAGTGGGAGACTCAAGATCAACATTAAAAATAGAAATAATTAGAAAGGACACACACATGTCTAAAGAACTTTCACCTAAATACAATCCAGCCGAGGTTGAGGCTGGTCGTTACCAAAAATGGCTTGACGAAGATGTTTTCAAGCCTTCAGGCGATAAAAAGGCGAAGCCTTATTCAATCGTTATTCCACCACCAAACGTAACTGGGAAACTTCACCTTGGTCACGCTTGGGATACAACTTTGCAAGATATCATCATCCGTCAAAAACGGATGCAAGGTTTTGATACGCTTTGGCTTCCAGGTATGGACCATGCTGGGATTGCCACTCAAGCTAAAGTAGAAGCGCGTTTGGCTGAAGAGGGCATCTCTCGTTATGACCTTGGTCGTGAAAAATTCCTTGATAAAGTCTGGGAATGGAAAGACGAGTATGCGACGACTATCAAGCAACAATGGGGCAAGATGGGGCTCTCTGTAGACTACTCTCGTGAGCGTTTTACCCTTGATGAAGGGTTGTCAAAAGCGGTTCGTAAGGTCTTTGTAGAGCTTTACAAAAAAGGTTGGATTTACCGTGGTGAATTTATCATCAACTGGGATCCAAAAGCCCGTACAGCCCTTTCTGATATCGAGGTTATTCACAAGGATGTCGAAGGTGCCTTCTACCACATGAACTACATGTTGGAAGACGGTTCACGTGCCCTTGAAGTAGCAACAACTCGTCCTGAGACTATGTTTGGGGATACTGCCGTAGCGGTTAACCCAAACGATGATCGTTATAAAGATTTGATTGGAAAAAATGTTATCTTGCCAATCTTGAATAAGCCAATCCCAATCGTTGGGGACGAACACGCAGACCCTGAGTTTGGTACTGGTGTGGTGAAGATCACTCCTGCCCACGACCCTAATGACTTCTTGGTTGGTCAACGTCATAACTTGCCACAAGTCAACGTTATGAACGATGATGGTACCATGAATGAATTGGCTGGTGAATTCAACGGTATGGACCGCTTTGAAGCACGTAAGGCTGTTGTTAAGAAATTGGAAGAAATCGGTGCCCTTGTCGAAATTGAAAAAATGACTCACTCAGTTGGTCACTCAGAGCGTACAGGTGTGCCAGTTGAACCACGTTTGTCTACACAATGGTTCGTTAAGATGGATCAATTGGCGAAGAATGCCATCGCAAACCAAGACACAGACGACAAGGTTGATTTCTACCCACCTCGTTTCAATGACACCTTCCTTCAATGGATGGAAAATGTTCACGACTGGGTAATCTCTCGTCAGCTCTGGTGGGGTCACCAAATCCCTGCTTGGTACAATGCTGAGGGTGAAATGTACGTTGGTGAAGAAGCACCAGAAGGTGACGGATGGAAACAAGACGAAGATGTCTTGGATACGTGGTTCAGTTCTGCCCTCTGGCCATTCTCAACTATGGGTTGGCCTGATGTGGAAGCAGAAGACTTCAAACGTTACTTCCCAACTTCAACCTTGGTAACAGGTTACGATATCATCTTCTTCTGGGTGTCTCGTATGATCTTCCAATCATTGGAATTCACAGGACGCCAACCGTTTAAGAATGTTCTTATCCACGGTCTTATCCGTGACGAGCAAGGACGTAAGATGTCTAAATCTCTCGGTAACGGGATTGACCCAATGGATGTTATCGAGAAATATGGTGCTGATGCCCTCCGTTGGTTCCTTTCAAACGGTTCTGCACCAGGGCAAGACGTGCGCTTCTCTTACGAGAAAATGGATGCATCTTGGAACTTCATTAACAAGATTTGGAACATCTCTCGCTACATCCTCATGAATAATGAAGGATTGACCTTGGATGCAGCACGTGAAAATGTAGCTAAAGTGGCTGCTGGTCAAGCAGGTAACGTGACAGACCGCTGGATTCTCCACAACCTCAACGAAACGATCGGTAAGGTCACTGAAAACTTCGATAAGTTTGAGTTTGGTGTGGCTGGTCACATACTCTACAACTTCATCTGGGATGAGTTTGCGGACTGGTATGTGGAGTTGACTAAGGAAGTGCTTTACAGTGATAATGAGGACGAAAAAGTCATCACTCGTTCTGTCCTTCTTTACACCTTGGATCAAATCTTGCGTCTCCTTCACCCAATCATGCCATTCGTAACCGAAGAAATCTACGGCCAAATCTCTGAAGGAACAATCGTGACTGCGGAATACCCAGTAGTTCGTCCAGAATTTGAAAACGAAGAAGCTGCAGCTGGCGTTGAGGCTCTTAAAGACGTGATTCGCTCAGTACGTAACTCACGTGCAGAAGTGAACGTAGCACCAAGCAAACCAATCACTATCTTGATTAAGACAAGCGACAGCAAGCTCGATGCCTTCTTCAATGACAACGTTAACTATATCAAACGCTTCACAAACCCAGAACACTTGGAAATTGCGGCAGATGTAGAGGTACCTGATTTGGTTATGTCAAGCATCATCACAGGCGCAGAAATCTACTTGCCACTCGCTGACCTTCTCAATGTCGAAGAAGAATTGGCCCGTCTTGAAAAAGAATTAGCCAAATGGCAAAAAGAACTCGACTTGGTTGGTAAGAAGCTCTCTAACGAACGCTTTGTAGCCAATGCCAAACCAGAAGTCGTCCAAAAAGAACGCGACAAACAAGCCGACTACCAAGCGAAGTACGATGCGACCGTAGCGCGGATTGATGAGATGAAGAAATTGGTATAAGTTGAATGATTGACTCTAATAAGTTTACAGACTTTTTAAAAAACTATTTTGAGCATTGTAAAAATCAAGGATGGAAGAAATTTTTTGGTTTCTTCCTCCTGCGTTTTACAGTTTACTTAGTACCAGTTTTGTTAGCTTTTCCTCGAGTTAGTGATATAGTTAATCAGCATTGGTGGTATATTGTTTTTTTCTGTATTTTCAATTTATTTTTATTTATTCTGATGGAGTATGTGTCCACAAAGAAAATCTTTGATGAAGAAGAAAAAATTATTGAAAAATATAAGCAGGATATTGAAGATATTGAAAACTTACATAATGTTGATTCAAAAAATGCAGAGGTTGAAATTATTTCTCTGAACGATGAGATTGAAGAAAAACAAGATCAGATAAATGATCTCGAATTGAGACTTCAATCTTCCAGAATAAAACATGATGAGCTTACAGAGACAATAGGAATGTATTCTGGTATAATAGACTCTAATATTCAAAAATTTATTTTTCAACTTTTTAAAAGTTTGGAGTTAGGACATCATGACAGAATTTCATTATATAGGCGTGATGAGATTAAATCTGATTTTGTCATTTTAACTCGACACAGTAAAAATGAAGAATTTAAAAAACAAGCTCGAAAAACTTATCCTCATGATGAGGGTTTTATTTCGAAATGTTGGGGAAGTGAACCGATTTTTTATATTGATATGATGGATGAGTTTCCTGATGTAGAAGATGAGGATGGATTCAATACTTATTTTGAAAAATACTATTCAAAACAAGGAATAAAATTTGATCCAGATGTTTTAAGAAATATTTCGATGAAAAGTCGTTCTTTTTACGTAAGGAATATTTATGATGAATCTCAAGAGAAAACATTTGGAGTTTTAGTAATTGAGTCAATTGATCCTAAAATAGGAAACTTTTCATCAGAAGAGGAAATCACTAAGCGTTTAGATGAAGATCCGTTGATTATGCCGTATCTCTATTATCTGATGAATAATAATTTGAATTAGGAGGTGTTGTATGAATAAAATCATTGATAACGTTGTGAGATACTTGGTTAGACACTATCCTGAGTCTTCGGAATTAAATAAAACCAAACTTACTAAGTTAGTGTACTTGATTGATTGGAAGTATGCTCAAAAGTACCGTGAGCAAGTGACTAATATAAAGTGGAAATTTGATCACTACGGACCGTATGTTTCGGATGTTATTGAAGCTGTTAAAGCAGATAAAGATCTTTCAATCAATGAGACATATTCCGCATTTGGTACAGCTAAATATATAATAAATTCTAATATTGATAAGGAGCTATTAGATTATCGTTCGTTAACTTCACTACAAATATCAATTATTGATGAGGTGATATTAGAGACAAAATCTTTGTACTGGAACGATTTCATAGATCACGTTTATTCAACATATCCTATTGTTCACTCTGAAAGATATTCTGATTTAAATTTAGTAAGTTTAGCAGAAGAAGAAAGCAGGTAACTACATGACAAATTCTGTAAGTTCGAACCGCTCTGAGAAGTACAACATTGCAGCTTTCTTCTCAGGTGTTGGGGGAATTGAGTTGGGATTTGAACAGACCAACGAGTTCAGAGTGGTGTATGCCAATGAATTTGATAAGTATGCGCGTCAGACTTATCGTTTAAATTATCCAAATACGCATTTGGATAGTCGTGATATTCATGCGGTGCAGCCGGAAGAAATTCCAGCTGAGCGCGTGGATGTGATTATGGGAGGCTTCCCTTGTCAGGCCTTTAGTATTGCGGGTTACCGCAAGGGCTTTGATGATGATCGTGGGGATCTTTTCTTTGAATTACTTCGCATGATTGAGGGGCGTAAACCTCGCGCTATCTTCATCGAAAACGTCAAGAATATGGTCGGTCATGACCATGGCAATACCTTCAAGGTTATTCGTGAAGCCTTGACCGAGAACAACTATTTTATCAAGTGGAAGGTTCTCAACGGAAAAGACTACGGAAATATCCCACAAAACCGTGAGCGGATCTACATTGTCGGCTTTGATACCAAGGAAGCCTATGACTTGTTTGAATTCCCAGAGGAAATCAAGCTGACAACGACCTTGGCTGATGTTATTGATTTTGGTGCCAAGCCAGATGAAGCCTACTATTATCGAGAAGGCAAGCAAAATTTCTACGCTGACCTTAAGGCCAACGTGACCAGTCAAGATACGGTTTACCAGTGGCGTCGTCAATACGTTCGTGAGAATAAAAATGGCGTTGTTCCTACTTTAACAGCCAATATGGGAACAGGTGGGCACAATGTCCCTCTGATTTTGACTGACAGTGGGGAGATTCGTAAGTTAACACCAAAGGAAACCTTCAATGTACAAGGTTATCCAAAGACCTTCAAGTTGCCTGAGGGTGTTTCCAATGGCCAACTCTATAAACAGGCTGGAAATAGTGTGGTAGTCCCTGTAATTAAACGCATCGCAGAGCGGATTGCTTTTGCCCTTAATGAGAGCAATGGTCCGTCTCAACTGGATCGTTCCGGAAAATTCGCGATTATCTATACCAAGATGAATGGTCAGTTCGAGGGACAGTCTTATGTGAAAGATTTTGTCTCCACTTATGAGGAAGCAGAGAAGAAGATTGCCTCCTATGAGGATGGCCTTGCCATTTTATCTGACGAAGATTATTTCAGATTGGTAAAAAAACGTGGCAATTTGGAGTTTTACAGCATTATTTAACGAATTATATAAGTAAGAGGACTAGTGAAAATCTAGTCTTCTTTTGATATACTTAAATAATAAGTGAGGAATAAATGATGTGGGAAAACCTTAAACATGAACAAAAAGAAAAATACAAGACGCTCATTACCAATTTTGCTAGTCTGAGTGAAGCATTTTCTCAAAAAGCTGAAGCCGAAGATTTTAACGATCGAGAAAACTACGTTGCTCCGATAGTCAATTCAAAATTCCAAGAGACTGTTTTCCAAAAAGCTTTTCATGCTGTTGGGGAAGATATTGCCAACACCTCTTATGATGCTTCGCTGGTCGTTGATGAGCAACATAAGTATTTGGTTGGAATTAAATCCTTTGGTTTGGACTCAGGGGACCAAAAGATTGCTCAATTCAAGAAAGATTCACAGTCTTGGAATGAACTATTGAGTGAAATTCGATTTCAGGCTGATATTTCACCGGACAAGGAAACAGCTGATAAAGAAAATGATGCCCGATATGAAAAACTGGCCCGTGAGATTGCGACCTTGCGAAATCAACGGATTGAATCATCCAAAGCACTCATAAAGGGGTTTCATTCTGATTCTAGTCATGTAGAAGCCGTCTATCATGTCTTGATGCCGACCTCGAAAGGTCACAAACCTCAGATCCATGTAGGAGAGACGACTTATTTGCCCGTTGATCTAGACCATCTCAAGATTTTAGGCTCGACAACCAAGAACAATCCGACAAATTTCCGTTTTACAGATGGTCATCATGACTACAAGTACACGGCCGCAGATAGTCAGCTCCATATGACCTTTAGGAATAAGGAGATTGTGGTTGATACTTGGGATGTGAATTATGTCGAAGATCCCTTTTATCTCTTTGAACACCTTCACTTATTGACCTCAGAAAAAAGTGATTCGGAGATTCTTGAGACGGTGTCGTGGGTGATCACAGATAAGCGTGGAAATGTAGAAGAAAATTCTGGCTTTAATGCTTTTAATGGTGGATCAAAGTTGGCCAAGAAGGAGCGCTTGCCACGGATTTTAAAGATTCAGGACAAATTTAAAGATAGCCTCGCTCCAGAAGAACTAGCTTTTGTGACCTTCTCTTTAGAAGAAATTCTCTTGAAAAAGTGGTCTACCAAGGAAGAAAAAGCCCAGATGAAGGCTATTCGCGAGGACTTGATTCGTTTTGTACACGAGACGGGTAATGAAAAACTAATCAAAGAAATTGAACAGCTGGTGTATCGTCCAGTCAGTGAAGTGTATATTCCTCTTCCAGACTCCAAACATTTTCATGAGGAGCGTCCGGACTTTTTTGGTAAAGATATTGGAAGGTTTGAGCCAGGTACAAGTAAACTTGTGCTCCCAAAAGAAGAACGGACCTTTAAGCTACGATTTTTATCATCAGGTGATGTGATTACGGCCTATATCAACCAAGAGGCTGGGAAGGCCATTCAATCAACTGATAAGCAAGAAATCCTTGGGAATTGGATTCTTCGTGGGGTCTTTCAGTTAAAAGACAGAGAGATCTTAACGGGTAAGAAATTATCTCAGTTAGAAATCAATGGTATCCGTCTTACTAAATTCAAAAACGGTGAAATCGGTATTGATTTCATCTGGATCGATGTGGACAATCCTCCTGCAGACGCGATTGGTTGGGTTGTGAAATAGAGAGTAATAAACTATTCATAGAACTACAAAAACACCACCTCCTAGTCTTTAGGAGGTGGTGTCATGCTTTAGACCATTTTCCAGAAATAATCGATGATATAGGTTAGGCCGTAGGTGTAGATGACCAGGGTGATGGGTTTGCAGAGGATGATAATAGTCATGTAGCGTTTGAAGGTCATATTGGTCAGACCTGCTAGCATACAGATGAAGTCGGCAGGACTAACGGGCCAGATCATCATGAAGATAAAGAAGCGATCGAACCGCTTGCCTTCATTGAGCCAGCCAATGTACTTGTCATAGGTCTTCTGGCTGACCATAGATTGGACGAACTTAGGTCCGTACATTCTGGCGAGATGGAAGATAATAGCACAACCGATGACGATGCCGATGTAGTTATAAATGGTCCCGATAATATGACCGTAGATGAAAACACCTGCTACAGATGTCAGGGCGCCGGGAATAATAGGGACAACTGTCTGAAGGATCTGAAGAAAGATAAAGAGAGGGGGTCCAAAGATGCCTGCTTGGAGAATAAAAGCTGACAAAGTTTCCTTGGATTGAAGGATGCCAGCAAAGTAGGCCCAGATACAAAAGGCCAAGGTCCCAAGAGCTCCGATGATGGAGGACCAATTAATGATGCGCTGGAGAAGAGGAGAGACCTCTTTTAAGCTTGTTTGTTTCATAAAAAATTCCGAGTTCTTTTTCTTCTACTATACCATTTTTTAGTCTATTTGCAAGCTCTGGTGATGAAGGTGATGAAAGTCTTAAAAGATGGTATAATGATGTAATTGGAAGCTAAAATAAGTATCATAGGTATTAGAGGAGGATGTAGTGGAAGAATATATACATTTATACCATCAGAAATTATGGGAAATAGCTTTTAGTAATGTTGAGAAGGTATTTGGTGTATTTTTTATAATTTTACTAGTTTTATCAATTTACCCTATTTATACTTCATTTCACAAATTGGTAAGACGAAAAAAACTTGTTTTTGTGCTTGTATGTATGCCTTTTTTCTTGTTCTTTCTTTGTATGGCTACGGAGTATCTATACAGCTATGATAAAATTATGAATCCAAATTCACCATATAATGATTCCTTACGTATTGCTTCCTTAAAATCTGATACAGTCTTGCCGGTACTGGAAAATGTGGACGAAGTCCCTATCGCTAGTATTGATGGGGATCTAAAGAGAAAAGATATTATCTTATTTGCGGTACCTAATCCGATATTTTATGATGGATTGTTTGGAAACGTGGCGAATCATCTGGCAGTTGGGCAGACCGTGGGAAATAATTTTGTTGTCGCATTAGTAGATTTTGAGGAGAAGAAAGGTGAATGGCAATCTGTGGATATTCGCATTTCTCCTGGTGATGCTGAAAAAGATTTTAAGAAATTCTCTAAGGTTCTTCATATTAAAAAAGGTGAAAGAGAAGGAGCTGAAGGAATAATACTGACGCTTCAAAAACTTCATGAATCAACATTACGAAAAGAAAAAAATGGAGAATAGTACAACTTGTGAATGAAACTGTTCTCTACTCTAACAGTAGAACTTTCCTCTTTGGAAAGTTTTTTTGTCTAGAAAGAGTAACGAAGACATTCTCCATTTGTTTATAAGTAGCCCTCTCCTCTGAGATCAAGTCATCCGTGCTAAAAAGCCCATTTTATGCTATAATGGGGAGAATACGAATGTTTGGAGAAAAACGTGTCAATCGAAAATTACAAACCAGATTTTGCGGTGGAAGCAGCCTATGATCTCACCGTTGCAGACTTGAAAAAACAAGGTATCAAGGCGGTCCTTGTGGATTTGGATAACACCTTGATTGCTTGGAATAATCCGGATGGGACTCCGGAGATGCGCCAATGGTTGCATGACCTTCGTGATGGAGGGATTCGGGTTATCGTGGTGTCTAATAATAGTCCCAAACGGGTCAAACGCGCTGTTGAGAAATTTGATATTGACTATGAAGCTTGGTCGCTCAAGCCCTTTACTTTTGGGATTGATCGTGCCCTCAAACGTTTCCACTATGAGAAAAATGAAGTGGTCATGGTCGGGGATCAACTGATGACGGATATCCGGGCTGCCCATCGTGCAGGCATTCGTTCGATTTTGGTCAAGCCTTTGGTCGAGCATGACTCGATCAAGACGCAGATCAACCGGGCGCGTGAACGCCGTGTTATGAAGCAAATGGCCGAGAAATATGGTCCAATTGTATATAAAAAAGGAATTTAAGAATGGAAGAATTATTCTGTATTGGCTGTGGAGCGCCCATTCAGACAGAAAACAAAGAGGGGCTGGGTTATACTCCCCAATCAGCTCTTGAAAAGGGCTTGGAAACAGGAGAAGTCTATTGCCAACGCTGTTTCCGTCTCCGTCACTACAATGAAATCACAGATGTGCATCTGACAGATGATGATTTCCTAAAACTTCTTCACGAAGTAGGGGATAGTGATGCTCTCGTGGTCAATGTAGTGGATATTTTTGACTTTAATGGATCTGTCATTCCTGGTTTACCTCGCTTTGTAGCAGGAAATGATGTCCTCCTGGTCGGAAACAAAAAAGACATCTTGCCCAAGTCTGTCAAGGACAGCAAGGTGACCCATTGGTTGATGGAGCGGGCCCACGAAGAAGGCATGCGTCCTGTCGATGTGGTCCTCACCTCTGCCCAAAACAAGAGTGCTATCAAGGACTTGATGGAAAAGATTGAACAGTACCGTAAGGGCCGTGACGTCTATGTGGTGGGTGTGACCAACGTTGGGAAATCGACCCTCATCAATGCAATCATCCAAGAAATCACTGGAGATAAGGATATCATCACGACCTCTCGCTTCCCAGGGACGACACTGGACAAGATCGAAATCCCACTGGACGATGGATCCTACATCTACGATACACCAGGGATTATCCATCGTCACCAGATGGCTCATTACTTGACAGCAAAAAATCTCAAGTATGTCAGCCCTAAAAAGGAAATCAAGCCTAAGACTTATCAGCTCAATCCAGAGCAAACCCTCTTCTTGGGTGGTCTAGGACGCTTTGACTTTATTAAGGGGGAAAAGCAAGGTTTCACCGCCTTCTTTGACAACGAACTCAAGCTTCACCGAACCAAGCTAGAAGGAGCGACGGCCTTTTATGACAAGCATGTCGGTGGCTTACTAACTCCTCCTAACAGCAAGGAAAAAGAAGAGTTCCCACCCTTGGTTTCTCATGAGTTTACCATCAAGGACAAGACAGACCTGGTCATCTCAGGACTGGGCTGGATCCGCGTCAATGGAGAAGCCAAAGTAGCCGTCTGGGCACCAGAAGGCGTCGCCGTCGTTACCCGCAAAGCTATCATTTAAAAAAACAGGAAAAAATATATCTGAAGAGCGAACAAAGTGAGCTCATAAAGAGATCGTTATTGCCGTGGTGTAGTTGCCAATCGATCGATTGGCAAGGGCAAAATGGAGACCAAGGCTCCATTTTGAGGTGAGGAAATCCATTTTTCAAAGATGAAATCTTTGAAAAATTAGTTCCGGCCGTCCCCACCACTTAAAATAACGATCACAAAAAAGGAAGTAAAAGCATGACATTAACATCTAAACAACGGGCTTTCCTCAACAGCCAAGCCCACAGCCTCAAACCCATTATCCAAATCGGGAAAAACGGGCTCAATGACCAAATTAAAACCAGTGTGCGCCAAGCGCTAGATGCGCGCGAACTGATCAAGGTAACTCTTCTTCAAAATACGGATGAGAATATCCATGAAGTAGCAGAAATCTTGGAAGAAGAAATCGGTGTGGAAACGGTCCAAAAGATTGGTCGGATTCTCATCTTGTTCAAACAATCGAGCAAAAAAGAAAATCGTAAAATTTCAGCGAAGGTAAAAGAAATTTAAGACATCGAGGAGAGCAAACCTATGGCAATTGAACTATTGACTCCCTTTACCAAGGTAGAGTTAGAGCCAGAGATCAAAGACAAGAAACGCAAACAAGTTGGTATTTTGGGTGGAAATTTCAATCCGGTCCACAATGCCCATTTGGTCGTTGCGGATCAAGTGCGCCAACAATTAGGGTTAGATAAGGTGCTCTTGATGCCTGAGTATGAGCCACCGCATGTCGATGTCAAGGGGACGATTGCAGAGCACCATCGCCTTAAGATGCTGGAATTAGCTATTGAAGGCATTGAAGGTCTAGAGATCGAGACGATTGAGCTCGAGCGGAAAGGGATTTCCTATACCTACGACACCATGCTATTGCTCAATGAACGGGATCCAGACACAGATTATTACTTTATCATTGGTGCAGATATGGTGGATTATTTACCAAAATGGCACCGCATCGATGAATTGGTGGAGATTGTGCAATTTGTCGGGGTCCAGCGACCACGCTATAAGGCAGGGACTTCTTATCCGGTTATCTGGGTGGACGTTCCTCTAATGGACATCTCCTCTAGTATGGTGCGCGATTTTGTAGCTAAAGGCCGGACGCCGAATTTTATGTTGCCAAAACCAGTCTTGGACTACATCAAGAAAGAAGGATTGTATCAATGACCTATGAAAACTATCTAGGCTTTTCTCGTGAGGTCTTGCTTGAAAAAATGCGCCAAATCCTGCCAGAAAAGCGGCTAACTCACTGTTTAGGAGTTGAGAAGGCTGCGCGTGACTTGGCCAAACGCTATGGGGCTGACGAAGAGCAGGCTGGTCTAGCAGGTCTCTTACATGACTACGCCAAGAAATTATCAGATCAGGAATTTCTGGACTTGATCGATCGCTATGAGCTGGATCCAGCATTAAAAAACTGGGGTAACAATGTCTGGCATGGGATGGTCGGGATATACAAGATCCAAGAAGACCTCGGACTGACAGATCCAGCCATTCTTCGCAGTATTGAGATTCACACTGTAGGGAGTGGACAGATGTCAACCTTAGACAAGATTGTCTATGTGGCGGATTACATTGAGCACAATCGGGCCTTTCCAGGGGTAGATCAAGCACGTGATATCGCCCAAGTCTCTTTGGATCGTGCCGTGGCCTATGAGACAGCTCGCACAGTCGAACATCTAGCTCACCAAGGATTGCCGATCTATCCCCAAACCCTTGAAACCTATAACGCCTTTGTGAAGTATTTGAAAGAGGAGCAGTGAGTGAAGACAGCTTTTATCATTATTGATGTACAAAATATCTTAGTGGAAACAGGTTTTGAGACCGAAAAGCTTCTGGAGAAGATTGCTTATTTACAAGAACAGGCTAGAAAACAGCAGGTTGAAATCATCTACATGCAGCATATTGAAACGCCAGAGGCTTTAACTTCGGAAGATTGGCAATTATCGCCCCTGCTGAAGAGGCAGGCAGATGAGAAGGTATTTCAGAAGCGATACAATAGCATATTTAAAGAGACAGGATTAAAAGAATACTTGGATCAACAAGGGATTGAACAACTGGTCCTGTGTGGTATGCAGACAGAATATTGTGTCGATACATCCGTCAAAGTGGGGTTTGAATACGGTTATAAGTTGGTTATTCCAGAAGGGGCTGTCACAACCTTTGATGGAGAGGATATTCCGGCAGAAACGCTTAATGAATTTTATGAAAATATTTGGGCAGAACGTTTTGCGGATGTCTTAGATTACCAATCAATTTTTTAAGGAAAGAGGATTACATGAAAGAAAAAGAACTACTTGAACTAGTTGTCAAAGCAGCAGATGAAAAGCGTGCGGAAGACATTGTGGCTTTGGATGTTCAAAGCTTGACCAGCGTGACAGACTACTTTGTCATCGCAAGTTCTATGAACAGCCGCCAATTGGAGGCTATCGCTGAAAATATTCGCGAGAAAGTCATCGAAGCTGGTGGCAATGCCAGCCACGTCGAAGGTGATTCAGCTGGAGGTTGGGTCCTTCTTGACTTAGGTGGTGTGGTGGTTCATGTCTTCTCAGAAGAAATGCGTGCCCACTATAACCTAGAAAAGCTATGGCACGAAGCAAGTGCTGTCGATCTTTCAGCAGCCCTAGCATAAGCAGGTAAACTCAGTTGGTAGCAACTGAGTTTTGTTGGTTAAATTGAAATTCTATGGAAAGAAAGGATGGGGCCTCGTGTTTGGTTAATTTGATAATTGAACACGAGCTAAAAGCTGTGAGAAAAAGAGGAACTTCCTTTGTATCTGACGATACGGCAGAAAGTTTCCTATTTTCTCTTTGCTTTTAACGCTCTTTGTATCATGAATATGGCTACTTATGAAACCTTTGCGGCGGTCTATGATGCGGTCATGGATGACAGTCTGTATGATTTGTGGACGGATTTTTCCCTCCGCCATCTCCCAAAGACAAAAGATAAGAAAAAATTACTGGAATTGGCTTGTGGGACAGGGATTCAGTCTGTTCGCTTTTCTCAAGCTGGATTTGATGTGACAGGGTTAGACCTGAGTGCTGACATGTTGAAGATTGCCGAAAAGAGAGCTGCTTCAGCCAAGCAAAAGATTGATTTTATCGAGGGCAATATGCTGGACCTGTCGCAAGCAGGAACTTATGACTTTGTAACCTGCTACTCGGATTCTATCTGCTATATGCAGGACGAGGTAGAAGTAGGGGATGTCTTCAAAGAAGTCTACAATGCCCTCAATGAGGACGGGGTCTTTATCTTTGATGTCCATTCGACCTACCAGACGGATGAGGTTTTTCCAGGCTATTCTTACCACGAAAATGCAGAAGACTTTGCCATGCTCTGGGATACCTATGAGGATGCGGCACCTCACTCGATCGTCCATGAGCTGACCTTCTTTGTCCAAGAAGAGGATGGCAGCTTTAGTCGCCACGATGAAGTCCATGAGGAACGCACTTATGAAGTTTTAACCTATGACATCTTATTGGAGCAGGCTGGCTTTAAATCTTTCAAATTGTACGCAGACTTTGAAGATAAGGAGCCGACAAAGACCAGCAAACGATGGTTCTTCGTGGCACAGAAGTAGGACAGTATGACAATTACAGGTATTATTGCAGAATTTAATCCTTTTCACAATGGTCACAAGTACCTGCTTAAACAGGCAGAAGGGCTGAAGATTGTGGCCATGTCTGGGAATTTTGTTCAACGTGGGGAGCCTGCCATTGTAGACAAGTGGACACGGGCCCAGATGGCTTTGAAAAATGGAGCGGATCTGGTGGTTGAGCTCCCCTTTCTCGTGGCTGTTCAGTCGGCTGATCATTTTGCTAAGGGAGCGGTAGAAATCTTGTCCCGTCTAGGAATCGACCAATTGACTTTTGGGACAGAAGAGGTCTTAGATTACCAAGCGATTGCGACTGTTTATTCGGAGAAAGAAGCGGAAATGGAAGCTTTCCTGCGAAGTCTTTCAGGCGATTTATCCTATCCACAGAAAACGCAAAAAATGTGGGAAACCTTTGCTGGAGTGGAGTTCACAGGGGATACTCCCAATCATATTCTAGGGCTGGCTTATGCCAAGGCTTGTGCTGGGAAGGGGATTGTGCTTAAGGCTATCCAACGGCAAGGTGCAGGCTACCATTCAGAAGAAAAAGAGGCGGCCTATGCTTCTGCGACTAGTCTACGCCTACACAAGGAAGATCAGGACTTTGTCGCTAAATTCATGCCCAATAGCCAACTCTTTCAGTCGGCTCCACAGGTATCTTGGGAGGATTATGACCAACTGCTCCGTTATCAAATCCTAACACATCCGGATCTGACACAGATTTTTCAAGTCAATGAAGAACTGGCCCATCGGATAAAGGATGCGATTCGAAGTGCTAACTCTGTGGAAGACCTAGTGGAGAAAGTCGCAACCAAGCGCTATACCAAGGCTCGTGTCCGCCGCATCTTGACCTACATCTTGGTAGGGGCGATGGATCAAGCTCTTCCCGACGCCATTCATGTCTTAGGATTTTCCGCAAAGGGGCAAGCCCACCTCAAAGGCTTGAAAAAATCAGTAGAAATTGTGACTCGAATTGGTAAGGAACCTTGGGACAGTTTGACCCAACAAGCGGATCAGGTGTATCAGCTAGGTAATCCCCAATTGCCAGAGCAGATCTGGGGTCGAGTGCCTGTGAGGGTGGAAGAATAAACAATCTGACGTAAATTTTCTCTGCTCACATTCACGTAAGGCAAGAAGTTTATGATGCACGGAAACAGTGTTTATCTACTGTCTAAAAATTCCTTTAGACAGTAGATTTTTTTTACCAAATTTAGAAATTTTTTACGAATAATTAATTGGAGAAGGAAAAACTTGTACAAGTTCCTGACAAGTTTTTCTTTTTCATGTATAATAATAGAAAAGAGGTAGAATGAGGTATGGCAATGGAAGCAGTCGTTTATTCAACATTCCGCAATCATTTGAAGGATTATATGAAGAAGGTGAATGATGAGTTTGAGCCTTTGACGGTCGTGAATAAGAATCCAGACGAAGATATTGTGGTCATCTCTAAGAGCGAGTGGGACAGCCTACAAGAAACCCTGAGACTAGCTCAGAACAAGGAATTGTCAGATAAGGTCTTGCGGGGCATGGCAGAAGTCCGAGCTGGTCAGGTTCAACTCCATGAGATTGAGGGGTAACAGATGTTACTCAAGTTTACAGAAGATGCCTGGAAGGATTATTGTTACTGGCAAAGTCAGGACAAAAAAACACTGAAGCGAATCAATACCCTTATCAAAGAGATCCAAAGGGACCCATTTGCAGGGATTGGTAAGCCTGAGCCTTTGAAATATGACTTTCAAGGAGCATGGTCAAGACGGATTGATGCAGAGAATCGCCTGATTTATATGCTAGATGAGTCAGGTGTCGCTTTCCTCTCTTTTAAAGATCATTATTAAGTCTTTAAAAGAGGATCTTTTTGATAGTTAGGATAGCTATTTAAAATTCCCAACTCGAAGAAAATTCCTATAAAATCCCCTTTCTAAAAATAGAAAAATCTAGTCTAACTTCGATGATTTGTGATATAATGTTAAAGATTGAAAATAATTTGAAAAAATTTAAGGAGAATCCTCATGGGACGTAAATGGGCCAATATTGTTGCCAAAAAAACTGCCAAAGATGGTGCCAACTCAAAAGTGTATGCTAAATTTGGTGTGGAGATCTATGTAGCTGCTAAAAAGGGTGAACCAGATCCAGAACTAAATACTGCTTTGAGATTCGTTATTGACCGTGCGAAACAAGCGCAAGTGCCAAAACACGTGATTGATAAAGCGATCGATAAGGCAAAAGGAAACACTGACGAAACCTTTACAGAAGGACGTTACGAAGGGTTCGGACCAAATGGTTCGATGTTGATCGTTGATACCTTGACGTCAAACGTTAACCGTACAGCTGCCAATGTCCGTGCTGCTTTTGGTAAAAACGGTGGGAACATGGGAGCTTCAGGTTCTGTATCTTACCTCTTTGACAACAAAGGTGTTATCGTCTTTGCTGGTGATGATGCCGATGCTATCTTTGAACTTTTGCTTGAAGCGGATGTTGATGTAGATGATGTCGAAGCAGAAGAAGGAACGATCACAGTCTACACTGCTCCAACTGATCTTCACAAAGCAATCGTTGCTTTGCGTGAATCAGGTGTCGAAGAATTCCAAGTAACAGAATTGGAAATGATTCCTCAATCAGAAGTTGAGTTGTCAGGTGAAGATTTGGAAACATTTGAAAAACTTTACAGCGTTCTTGAAGACGACGAGGACGTACAAAAAATCTACACAAACGTAGATGGATTCTAATCACTCGTAAGGACTGTAGTGAATCCCATAAATTAAGAAAAAGGATAGCTTCTCAGATCAAGCTATCCTTTTTCTCTGTCTGATGAGGATCTATCTTTTGTAAGTGATGGCCTGTATAAGTGTAAATACGGGTCAGGGGTGATTGGGAGAGTGTGGAAACCTTAAAATAGAAATAATGGTCTCGATGATCCCGACTTTTGGTGTGGTGAAGACGAAAGTAGTTTCGCTGGCCTGCTGCCATAGAGTGGAGAATATCGTCTTCTAAAAAGACGAGCGGCGTAGAAGTAGCGGCCCACTTGTAAAAGTCCATCTCAAATTGGTGGTAATTCTCCGAAAAATAATCAAATTGTAATTCGTGTTTAGTCTGAATAGGTTTCATAGGGTGTTTCCTCAGATTCAATAAAAATGATAGAGTCTACGAGGAGACGGTGGTAGTGGCCATCGCTTTTGAGAAGAACCTCAGAAGCAGATAAGGTGTGAATCGAACCTGTGTAGGTTGCAAATTGATTCCCCTCTAGAATTGTGATCGAGATCGTCGTTTGTTGTTGAAAGGCCTGCTCCAGAAGCTGAATCTTTTCAGCAAGTGGAAGAACCGTGAGCTGACTGCGGTCAATTTCTTTTGTATGCAGGGCGGTTGTGTGCTCGGATAAAAAGAAGCCAGCCCATTTGGCCATGCCACGATCTTGAAATTCGCGGGCGGATTGATAAGGGAGATAAGAACGGTCGATCATGTTAATCCATCTAAGCCTCCTGCGGAATGTCCGCCTGTTAGTTTACTGCGTGCAATGGCGCGTGAGTTTTCTAGTAATGAGGAGCCTTTCTGAAGAGAGGTAAAGCCAAATTGGTCCCGAATGCGGTCAATGGTCTGCTGGAGTTTTTCCTCTTTTTCTAAGGCTACTGGATCATCGAAGAGAGAAAAGAGTTGAAGAGACTCCTCGACAAGTTCTCCATAAAAAACGCCGATCTGCCGAATGGCTCCTCCTTCGTACTTGGAGCGAAAGAGCCGCAGAACCGTATCGGATAAAACCTTGGTGGATTGGGTAGGCTCAATCTTTTGCTGGCAGTGAATGGACGGAAGCCCCTCGATTTTGGAGTAGGAGGCATGAATGGAGATCAGTTGGGTCTTCTTTTTTTTCCGTCGCAAGCGAATAGCCACCTGTTCAGCCATCTCCCGAAACACCAGTTCAATATCAGCTTGTAGATGGTAGTCATAGGGCAAGATTTGAGAGTTGCCAATGCCTCGTGACTTCGGACGATAAGGCTTGTGGACATTGCTTTCATCAATGCCATGAGCATGGAACCACAGTTGAAGGCCCATGACTCCGAATTCTTTCTTTAAGAGATCTGGGTGAGCCTGGGCCAGTTCTGCAATCGACGAGATCCCGATCTTTTGCAATCGCTTTTCAGTCCGACGTCCAATGCCCCAAAAATCAGTAAGCTGGGGCAGTTTCCAGACCTTACTTTCTACATCTTCATAAGACCAATTGGAGCGCATATTTCGGCAATGCTTAGCTTCATTGTCCAAGGCTAGCTTGGCAAGAAGGGGATTGGCATTGCTGAGGCCGATGGTAGAGTAGATGCCAGTTTCCTGCCAGATCCTTTTTTGGATTCTGGCAGAAAGGAGATCCAGTTTTTCCTTTCGAGAGAGGGAGGGATCTGGAATAAAATAATTTAAGGAAGAAGTCAGATCGATAAAGCCTTCGTCAATCGAGTAAGGGAAAATATCATCTGGTGCTGCAAATTCCTGAAAGACTTTTTGAATCTCCATATTGACCTGAATGTAGGCATTCATCCGTGGAGGCACAATTAGGGTCCTCTTGGCCCAGGATTCAATGGATGCAATAAAGGCTGGATCTGTTGGCAATCCTTGTTTTTTAGCGACGTAGCTATTAAATTTTCTGGTTTTGAGGTCAAAAGGTAGGTCGTAGCTACGGCTGACATTTTTCTTGCCAAAGACTTGTTTGAAAACGGGAGAGCTGGCCAAAATTAGGCCAGCAGAATTGTCGCTTCGACTCATGACGCAAAGAGAAGTCGTCAAGGGATTGAGCCCCAGACGGACACATTCACAACTGGCATAAAAACTTTTCATATCCACAAAAGCAATATCAGAATGAGGCTCACGTGAATAATCAAATAGCATATTTAAACCTCGAGTGGAAGAAAATGCCCGACCACAATGCCGACGATTTTGGGCTCGTCTTCATAGGGAGCAAATAAATCATCGTAGTCAGGGTTGATGGATTCTAAGCGCAAGCCTTCAGCCTCCCGATAGACTTTCTTGATATAGGTCTTTCCGTTCCACATGAGGGCGTAGACAGCCCCATCATAGTCAAAGCCAGTCTGCTTCATGAGGGCAACAGAGCCGTTGGGATAGAGAGGTTCCATCGAATCACCTGATACCCAAGAAGCGAAATCGTGCTGGATCTCTTGGTCAAAATAGACAGTTTCATAGTCCGTTTCGTTGTCATAAAAGGTGTGTCCTAAACCGGCTGCCAACTCAATCGAAAGAACCTTATAAGCAGTCAAGGAAACAACTTTTTGCTGCTGTTCAAATAACTGGCTGGCCAACTGGTCGACTTTCTTTTGATGAGGTGGGGTTAATAAAGGGTAGGTGTAGAGTGCGGAGTCTTTGTTAATAAAGTAGTCCTCTTTAACGGAGAGGCGCTTGGCCAACCTCCTGAGATTTTTTTCGTGCGGCTCCGCTAAGCCATTCTCCCAACTGGAGTAAGTCTTGCGAGAAATCTTGAGATCCTCGTAGACATCTGCTTGGGTCAAGCCTTTTTCCAGGCGTCTTTCTTTTAGTTTTTTTGCATCAAACATGTCGCTTCTCCTATGTAACGTTTTAAAAGTTACATACAGTTTATCAAAAATGAATCCTTTTTGCAAGAGAAAAATTCAGTTGAAAACGAATGAAAAGACTTGATTTTGATTGAAAAAGGAGTATAATCAATTCTAAAATGTCTATAAATGAGGAACTATATGAAAAAAAGTTTTATCCACCAACAAAAAGAAATTTCGTTTGTTAAAACGACGTTTACGCAGTATTTAAAAGATAAATTGGATATCATTGAAGTCCAAGGGCCAATTTTGAGTAAGGTAGGAGACGGGATGCAGGATAACCTTTCTGGGATTGAACATCCGGTATCTGTAAAGGTCCTTCAAATTCCTGATGAGACTTATGAAGTCGTGCATTCACTTGCAAAATGGAAACGCCATACCTTGGCACGTTTTGGTTTTGGCGAAGGAGAAGGTCTCTTTGTCCATATGAAGGCTCTTCGTCCAGATGAAGATTCGCTAGACGCTATCCACTCTGTTTATGTAGACCAATGGGACTGGGAAAAAGTCATCCCAAATGGTCAACGCAATATCGCCTACCTCAAAGAAACGGTTGAAAAAATCTACAAGGCGATTCGTTTAACAGAACTAGCAGTAGAAGCGCGATATGACATTGAGTCAGTTCTTCCAAAACAAATTACCTTCGTTCACACAGAAGAGTTGGTGGAACGCTATCCAGATTTAACTCCAAAAGAGCGTGAAAATGCCATTGCCAAAGAATTCGGAGCCGTTTTCTTGATCGGGATTGGTGGAGAGCTTGCAGATGGCAAACCACACGATGGCCGTGCACCTGACTACGATGACTGGACAACAGAGTCTGAAAATGGCTACAAGGGCTTGAATGGTGATATCCTAGTCTGGAATGACGTTCTAGGTTCAGCCTTTGAGTTGTCTTCAATGGGAATCCGTGTCGATGAAGATACGCTTCGCCGCCAAGTTGCGATCACAGGGGACGAGGATCGTCTCCAATTAGAGTGGCACAAAGCTTTGTTAAATGGTCTTTTCCCACTTACAATTGGTGGAGGGATCGGACAATCTCGTTTGGCTATGTTCTTGCTTCGTAAGAAACATATCGGTGAAGTCCAAACTAGTGTCTGGCCTCAATCTGTCCGCGATGAATATGAAAATATCCTATAAGGAAGAAAGAGAGTGGGACAGAAATCGGTAATTCGTTAGAATTCGATTTCGTCGT
>NZ_JVSR01000043.1:0-12043 GCF_001069785.1 Streptococcus parasanguinis | reverse complement strand
GCACTTTTCTCACAGCGGAAAGTTTCAGTATTTTCTTAAATCGATTTAAAAATTGGAACTCAAATTTATTTTTTTTTGCAGAATCACTTAACTTATTTTACTTTAAAATAGTTTGTCTATCTATCTAAAAAGCAAACCTGAGTCGAACAATTTCTAAAAGAAAGAGCAGATTTTTAAAAAGTTTGGTATAATAGAGAAATGATTAGTCACAATGAAACGGAGCTGATCGCTCTAGGAAAACAGCTAGGAAAACTCTTAGAAAAGCAAGACGTGATTATCTTATCAGGTGATCTAGGAGCAGGAAAAACGACCTTTACCAAGGGAATTGCAAAGGGGTTAGGGATTGATCAGATGATTAAAAGCCCGACCTATACCATTGTTCGTGAATACGAAGGTCGCTTGCCTTTATACCATTTGGATGTTTACCGGATTGGGAATGATCCAGATTCTATTGATTTAGATGATTTTCTATTTGGAGATGGTGCTACCATTATTGAATGGGGAGAGCTGATTGAGCCGAGTCTTTCGGATGCTTATCTAAAAATTTTTATCCGAAAATTAGAAGATGGGCGAGAGTTAGCTTTTGAAGCTCATGGAGCGCGTGCAGAAGCTTTACTGACATCCTTTGAGCAGGTGGAAAAAACGGATGACTAAGGAAAAGGAAGTGACAGTAGAAATTCGGCAAGCTGACAGTGCAGATGCGGCTCTTGTCGTTGATTTCTTAAATCAAGTTGGGAAAGAGTCAGATTACATGACACTAGATGAAGCTGGAATTGGCATGTCTCCAGCAGACATGGAGCAATTTCTGATGGTGCAAGAGATGGCGGAAAACCGGATTTGCCTCTTGCTATTTCTAGATCAGGAACTGGCAGCTTTGTTAAATATCACTGCAGCTTCTCAACGGTCCATTCGGCATATTGGTGATGTCTTTATTGTGGTTCAAAAAGCTTATTGGAATCAAGGGCTTGGACAGATCCTGTTGGAAGAAGGGATCGAGTGGGCGCACTCGACCGGTGTTCTTAGGAAACTAGTCTTGAATGTCCAAGTGCGCAATGAACGGGCGGTTCACCTGTATAAAAAGTTAGGTTTTGAGATCGAAGGTTGCCAAGCTCGTGGAGCTTGTTCAGCTGAAGGAGAATTCTTAGATGTTTACCTTATGGGGAAACTGATAGATTAGAGAGAGATTCTATATGGTTAAAAAAATTATTTTAATGTTTTTGAGCTTATTGACGGTAACAGTGATTGGGATTGGGGCTTATGGCCTTACCATCCTAAACCAAACGACTGGGACTCTCAGTAAGACCTATAAAGGCTTTGGAAATGAGACCAATGTCATTGCAGAAAACAAGCCGATGACCATCCTTTTGATGGGGGTTGATACAGGTAGCGGTTCTCGGGAAGATCCTTGGGCCGGAAATAGTGATACTATGATTTTGGTGACTGTTAATCCTCAAACAAAAGAAACAACCATGACTAGCTTGGAAAGAGATATCCTAACCAATATTACTTCAGATGGCGAAACGGTCCAAGCAAAATTGAATTCGGCTTATGCTCAAGGTGGTGCCAAGTTAGCCATTAAGACCATTCAAGATCTTTTGAATATCCATATTGACCGCTATGTCATGATCAATATGAAGGGGCTGGTTCAATTAGTGGATAAGGTTGGTGGCATCACAGTCAACAATCCATTTGACTTCGATATCTCGATCGAGGAAAATGAGCCAGAATATACGGCTAAGATCGCACCAGGACGTCAGGAGATTAATGGGGACCAAGCTCTCGTTTATTCACGCATGCGCTACCAAGACCCAGAAGGAGACTACGGACGTCAAAAACGCCAACGTGAAGTGATCAAAAAGATTGTTGAGAAAGTTTTAAGCCTCAATAGTTTGAGTCACTACAAAGGAATCATTGAGTCTGTTAGCGATAATATGCAAACCAACATAGCGCTTGACAGTAATAGCCTTCTTCAATTGCTAGGATATAAAGATGCCCTTTCAACGATTCATCAGTACCAGCTGAAAGGAGAAGATGCCACCTTAGCAGATGGCGGAAGTTATCAGATTGTCACTTCAAAACATATCTTGAAAATTCAAAATATCATCCGTAAAGCTTTGGGACTAAAAGAAATCAAAACATTGAAAACCAATGCTTACCTATTAGATGGAGATGAAGAGTTGAAGAATGCTTCTTCTCAAAATGATACGCCAGCGGCATCATCTGAGGAAGCGCCTGTTTACCAAGAGTTTAACCAACTACCAGTTGTACCATCGACCCAGGATACGGGAGTGGTGACGCCTCAAAGTTCTGTTGCACCAGTGACACCAGTTGCTCCTGCAGCTACAGAGTCGAGCAGTGTGACACCTACGGTACCTTCAGAATAAGAAAAAAACGATTGAGTTTTCTCAATCGTTTTTACTTGGTTGCCAGATGTCTTGAATTTCTTTTAGAGAGGCTGTTGCTTGTTGACTAAATAATTTGGTCTTGTATTGGAAATCCGTTACCAATTCTTGAAGATTGGTCTGTTGGGCTTGGATAATATCCAGATTGCGTTGGATTTTTGCTAGGTTATCTTGAATTCCCTTAACCAATTGGCTGGATTCAGTTACCTCTGTTTTGATTTCTTTGCGGTTTTTAACCAGGTGGTAGCTAATGCTAGCTCCTGTTGCAAACCAAAAGAGATTTTTGAGTTTCATATGGCCTCCTTTTTAACTGTTTTTGATGGTTTCTGCGAGAACTGCTAGTTGTTCAAAATTAGGCTCGTGTTCAGTAAAAGAAATGGCAAGCTCATCTTGATCGGAATAGCGAGGGATAATGTGGACATGTGTGTGAAAAACGGTTTGTCCAGAAACTTCTTCCATGTTGCTGATGATATTCATTCCCTTAGCTTGGGTAGCAGCTTCTACTTTTTTAGCAACTTTAGAAACACGTGCAAATAGTTGAGCTGTGGCGGTTTCGTCCATCTCTAAAAGGTTGCGAGCGTGTTTTTTTGGAACCACTAACGTATGACCTGGTGTAACCTGAGAGATGTCCAAAAATGCGAGGACTTCCTCGTCCTCATAGACTTTGGAGGAAGGAATGTCGCCAGCTATAATCTTACAAAAAATACAATCGTCAACCATAAATACACCTCATTTAGACTAAATTTTGTTATAATATAAGAACATTATACCAGAAATCGGAGAAAATATGTTAGAAATCAACAAGTTGACAGGGGGCTATGTCAACATCCCTGTCCTGAAAGAGGTGAGTTTTTCAGTTCCGGATGGCCAACTGATTGGTTTGATTGGACTAAATGGAGCTGGGAAGTCAACCACGATTAATGAAATTATTGGTCTCCTGCATCCTTATGCTGGAGAAGTACGGATTGATGGCTTGAGCCTTCCAGAAGCTCCAACAGACTATCGTAAAAAAATCGGCTATATTCCAGAAACCCCTAGCCTATATGAAGAATTAACCTTGAGAGAGCATATCGAGACCGTAGCTATGGCCTATGATTTAGACATGGATCAGGTCATGGTGCGCGTCCAGCCTTTATTGGAACGATTTCGTTTGGCTGAAAAATTAGATTGGTTCCCGACCCAGTTTTCAAAAGGGATGAAGCAAAAGGTCATGATTATTTGCGCCTATGCAGTGGATCCAAGTCTTTATATTGTCGATGAACCCTTTTTGGGATTGGATCCTGTTGCGATTGCAGATTTGATTCAGTTATTGGCCGATGAGAAAGCAAAAGGGAAATCGATTTTGATGAGTACCCACGTTCTGGATTCGGCTGAAAAGATGTGTGATGGTTTTGTGATCCTCCATAAGGGTCAGATCCGAGCACAAGGGACCTTGGACGAGCTGCGTTCAACTTTTGGGGATGAGAAAGCAAGTCTAAATGATATCTACATGACCTTGACAGAAGAGGAAACAGCATGAAAGAGTTGATGAAAAAACGGCAACAAACGTTTCGAACTCAATGTGTAAAATATAGCCGCTATGTTCTCAATGATCATTTCGTCCTCTTTATGTTGATTTTTATAGGATTTTTGGCGGTTCAATACAGTCAATTCTTGCAAGATCTACCCAAAGATACAAGCCTGATCCGTTGGAGTCTCATGATTGGTTTGCTCCTCTTGGTTCCGATAGGCTCTATTGCGACCTACTTAGAGAAGCCCGATGCTTTATTCCTTTTGGTAAAGGAAGAGGAAGTGAAACGTTATATCAAAGGGCAGGCCAAGAAGTCTTTTGTGTTTTGGTTTTTGATTCAAAGTTTTGTCCTTCTATTATTTGTGCCTCTTCTTCTGGCAACGGGGCTGGATAAACTTGCTATTGTAGCTTATATCCTTGTCTTAGGAGTGGCTAAAGGGGCTGTTTTTAGCTGGAAGGAAGCGCGCTTCTACCAGGATGGAAATTTGAATTGGAACTTGGCCATTGCTCGTGAGAATGCAAGGAAACAATTGATTCTTCGTTTCTTTGCCTTGTTTACAACGGTGAAAGGTATTACTAACAGTGTTAAAAGAAGAGCATACTTGGATGGTTTCTTAGGGCTTCTTCCTAAAACACATGGCAATACGTGGCTTCACTTATATATGCACTCCTTCCTACGGAATGGAGATCTTTTCTCTATGACTCTCCGACTCTTGGCTCTTTCCATTCTCGCTATGGTCTTTATTCCTCAACCTCTCGTAGTGATTGCGCTTGTAGCCTTGCTCAATTACTTGGTTATTTTTCAATTACTGGGGCTTTACAGTGCTTTTGATTACCAACCCTTGACTCTCCTTTTCCCGATGAAAAAGGGTAGTAAAAAGGCAGGGTTGAACAAAACGATTCAACTGATCATGGGGATGATAACGGTGATAGAAGGGGGGATTGGCCTGGTCTTTATTTCAGATAAAGTCCTGTTGTTAGGCTTACTGGCTTACACAGTTGCTTTAATCCTACTCTATCTTCCATTTAAGATGGCGCGCTTGGTTGACGAAAGTCGTTAAAATTAGTAAAATAGATTGGAAACTTTTTACGGAGGAAAAGATGGACTCGAATGAAAAAGAGCTAAGCCTCACCCCAATTCCTGGGAAGAGTGGGAAGGCCTACATGGGGACCTACCCAGATGGTGGGCGCGTTTTTGTAAAAATGAATACGACCCCAATCCTTGCGGGTCTAGCAAAAGAACAGATTGCTCCTCAATTATTATGGAGTCGACGATTGCCAGATGGAAATGTGATGAGTGCCCAAGAATGGTTGAATGGGGAAATTCTCACGCCAAATGGGATGTCGAAAAAACAAGTCGTCAATATTTTAACGAGATTGCACCGTTCTAGACCTTTGATGACCCAATTGAAAAAACTTGGCTATCCTGTAGAATCTCCATTAGAATTGCTCAATTCTTGGAGCAATCGGTTGCCAATTGCCCTACGTCAGAACCACTATATCCAATCAGTCGTAAAGAATTTACGTAAGACAGTGCCTGCCTTCCGGGAGGATTATGCGACGATCGTTCACGGGGATGTTCGTCATAGTAACTGGATTGAGACAGAGAGCGGCTTGATTTATCTAGTCGATTGGGACTCTGTTCGTTTGACAGACCGGATGTTGGATGTGGCGCATATCTTGAGTCATTATATCCCAGATTCTAATTGGCGCGATTGGTTAGGTTATTATGGCTACAAGTACAATCAAAAAGTATTTGATAAACTCTATTGGTTTGGTCAATACTCTTTCTTGTGCCAAATTGCTAAATACTATGAAAATAATGATTTAGAAAATGTCAATCGCGAGATCTATGCTCTGCGCAATTTCCGGTTGAAATATGGAAAGGAAATATGAGAGTTAGAAATCGCAAGGGAGCGACTGAATTATTAGAAGCGAACCCGCAATATGTGGTCCTAAATCCAGAAGATGCCAAGGGAAAGTGGCATGAAATTTTCGGGAATGACCATCCTATTCATATCGAAGTGGGTAGCGGAAAAGGGGCCTTTATTACTGGGATGGCCAAGGCCAATCCAGAGATCAACTACATCGGAATTGATATTCAAAAATCGGTCTTGAGTTATGCTTTAGATAAGGTCTTAGAAGCTGATGTTCCTAACATTAAATTGCTTTGGGTAGACGGAGATAGCTTGACCAACTATTTTGAAGATGGAGAAATCGATCGACTCTATCTGAATTTTTCAGATCCTTGGCCTAAGAAACGTCATGAGAAGCGTCGCTTGACTTACAAGACTTTCTTGGATACCTTCAAGCAAATTCTTCCAGAACATGGGGAGATTCACTTTAAAACAGATAATCGAGGTCTGTTTGAATACAGTTTGGTGAGCTTTTCACAGTATGGTATGATTTTGAAGGGAGTCTGGCTAGACCTTCATGCTAGTGATTTTGAGGGCAATGTCATGACGGAATATGAGAAAAAGTTCTCAAGTAAAGGGCAGGTCATTTACCGTGTAGAAGCACAGTTTTAGCATATTCCTTGCAATCATTGGGGAATCGTGTTATAATACCTTAAATGAATAGAAAAGGAGAGGCGGGGAAATATCTTCGCCTCTTATCTATGAGGAGGTGGCAACCATCGCAACGATTGTTGACTTAGTAACAGAAGTGATTCAGCCAGCTATAAAAGAACCATTTGAATTGGTCGATGTTGAATATGGCAAAATGGGTGGTGACTACGTCTTAAGCATTTTCGTAGACAAACCAGAAGGGATCACACTGAATGATACAGCGGATTTGACAGAAATCATTAGCCCGCTATTGGATCAAATCAAACCAGATCCATTTCCAGAACAGTACTTTTTAGAAGTTACCAGTCCTGGCTTGGAGAGACCTTTGAAAACCAAGGAAGCACTCGAGGGAGCTGTTGGCAAGTATGTCAATATCAGCTTGTATAAGGCTGTTGAAAAGCAAAAGGTCTTTGAGGGGAACTTGGTAGGTTTTGAAGAGGATGTTTTGACCATTGAGTATATGGATAAAACACGAAAGAAAACTGTAGAAATTCCTTATAACCTTGTGTCCAAAGCAAGGTTGGCTGTAAAATTGTAACAGAATGAAAGAAAGGATGCCTTTATAGTAGAGGCAAGAAAAACATGAGTAAAGAAATGCTAGAAGCCTTCCGCATTTTGGAAGAAGACAAAGGGATCAAAAAAGAAGATATCATCGAAGCCGTCACAGAATCATTGCGTTCAGCTTATCGCCGTCGTTATGGACAATCAGAAAGTGCAGCGATTGAATTCAATGAAAAAACTGGAGATTTCCGTGTTTATACGGTTCGTGAAGTGGTGGATGAAGTCTTTGATAGCCGTTTAGAAATCAGCTTGAAGGATGCCTTGGCCATTAGCTCTGCTTATGAGTTGGGGGATAAGATCAAGTTTGAAGAAGCACCAGCTGAATTTGGTCGTGTAGCAGCTCAATCTGCCAAACAAACGATCATGGAAAAAATGCGTAAGCAAACGCGCACCATCACCTATAACACTTATAAAGAGCATGAAAATGAAATCATGAGTGGAACGGTGGAGCGCTTTGACAATCGATTTATCTATGTCAATCTTGGTTCGATCGAAGCTCAATTGTCTAAGCAAGATCAAATTCCAGGAGAAGTGTTCCAATCTCATGACCGGATTGAAGTCTTTGTCTACAAGGTAGAAGATAATCCACGTGGTGTTAATGTCTTTGTTAGCCGAAGCCACCCTGAAATGATCAAACGTTTGATGGAACAAGAAATTCCTGAAGTTTATGATGGAACTGTTGAGATTATGAGTGTAGCGCGTGAAGCTGGAGATCGTACAAAAGTTGCGGTTCGTAGCCATAATCCAAACGTAGATGCGATTGGGACTATTGTTGGTCGTGGTGGATCGAATATTAAAAAGATTACCAGCAAGTTCCACCCAGCTCGATACGATCAAAAATTAGACCGTATGGTTCCGACAGAAGAAAATATCGATGTCATCGAGTGGGTTCCAGATCCAGCTGAATTTATCTACAATGCGATCGCTCCTGCAGAAGTGGACCAAGTTATTTTTGATGATGAAGATAGCAAACATGCTCTCGTTGTGGTTCCAGATAATAAACTATCTCTTGCCATCGGTCGTCGTGGTCAAAACGTTCGTTTGGCAGCTCATTTGACTGGTTACCGCATCGATATCAAATCTGCTAGTGAGTTCGAAGAAATGGAAGCAGCTCAAGAAACTTTTGAAGACCAAGTAGAAAGTGGCGAAGAGCAAGTCGATTAAGAGAGGGAGGGAACATGGTAAAAACAAGAAAAATCCCTTTAAGAAAATCTGTCGTTTCAAATGAAATTATTGATAAGCGCGATTTGCTCCGCATTGTCAAAAATAAAGAAGGACAAGTCTTTATCGATCCAACTGGCAAAGCCAATGGTCGAGGCGCTTACATCAAGCTAGACAATGAAGAAGCGGCACTTGCTAAGAAAAAGAAAGTTTTTAATCGTAGCTTTAATATGGAAGTGGAAGAAGCTTTCTATGATGAATTGATCGCTTATGTAGATCATAAGGTGAAGAGAAGAGAGTTAGGCCTTGAATAAGCAAAAGATAAGTAATTTGTTGGGCTTGGCGCAAAGAGCAGGAAAACTCATTTCTGGAGAAGAACTCGTGATCAAAGCCATCCAGGAAGAAAAAGCACAATTAGTTTTTCTGGCAAATGATGCAGCTAGTAACCTGACAAAAAAGGTGACAGATAAGGGTCACTATTATGAGGTTCAAGTATCTACCGTGTTTTCAACACTAGAATTAAGCACTGCAATTGGACGTGCCCGTAAGGTCGTCGCTGTTGTAGATGCTGGATTTTCAAAGAAAATGAGGTCTCTTATGGAATAGAAGAGGAGGACAGCAATTGTCTAAGAAAAGATTATACGAAATTGCCAAAGAATTGGGCAAGGAAAGTAAGGAAGTCGTCACTCGTGCGAAAGAATTAGGTTTTGACGTCAAGAGTCATGCATCTAGTGTCGATACTGATGTTGCTGAAAAGTTGATCAAGAGCTTTTCAGCGAAAAAAGAAACAGTCGAAAAGAAAGTAGCAGAAGTGGCTGCCAAGACAACGGCTGTCGCAGAGAAAAAAGAAGCAGCGCCCGTCAAAAAAGAAGGAGCAACTGAGACAAAATCAGTAACGCCAGCTGCTAAACCAAAGAGTCGTAACTTTAAAGCGGAACGAGAAGCGCGTGCAAAAGAGCAGGCTGAACGTAGGAAACAACAAGATAATCGTCCAAAACGCGATCGCAAGGACAATCAGCGTCATGGTGACAACCGAAATCAACGACCACAAGAGCGAAATGAACAACGAAATCAAGGTTCTGAGCGTCGCAATAACCGACCAGATCAAAGACGTAGTGCACAACCCCAAGTGGCACCAAAAGTTGATTTCAAAGCGCGTGCAGCAGCACTGAAAGCTGAACAAAATGCTGAGTACGCACGTGGAAGTGAAGATCGCTACAAACAACAAGCTGCAAAAGCAGAACAAGAACGTCAACAGCGCCGGAAACGGGTAGAAGCACCAGAAGTGAAAGCACCTGTACAGGAGCCAGCTCTTGAGAACCATACAAAACCAGCTGTTGCTGCTGCTCCAGCTCAAGTCGATACACGTCGGAAGAAACAAGCGCGACCAGATAAGAAACGCGATGATTTTGATCGTGAAGAAGATGGTCCAAGAAAACAACAAAGGAATCGAAATAGTCAAAATCAAGTGAGAAATCAGAGAAATAGTAACTGGAATAACAATAAGAAAAATAAAAAAGGAAAGAACAACCGTAATGATGCTCCAAAACCAGTAACAGAGCGTAAATTCCATGAATTACCAAGTGAATTTGAGTATACGGATGGAATGACGGTTGCAGAAATCGCAAAACGCATCAAGCGTGAACCGGCTGAAATCGTCAAGAAACTCTTTATGATGGGAGTCATGGCGACTCAAAACCAATCGCTGGATGGAGATACGATTGAACTCTTGATGGTGGATTATGGAATTGAAGCCAAGAAAAAGGTTGAAGTGGACAATGCCGATATCGAACGCTTCTTCGTTGAAGATGGTTATTTAAATCCAGATGAGTTGGTAGAGCGTCCACCAGTTGTCACCATCATGGGACACGTTGACCACGGGAAAACAACCCTTTTGGATACCCTTCGTAATTCACGTGTAGCAACAGGTGAAGCAGGAGGAATCACTCAGCACATCGGGGCTTATCAAATCGTGGAAAATGGCAAGAAGATTACCTTCTTGGATACACCTGGACACGCGGCCTTTACTTCTATGCGGGCGCGTGGTGCATCTGTTACCGATATTACCATCTTGGTTGTAGCAGCAGATGACGGGGTGATGCCACAGACCATCGAAGCCATCAACCACTCAAAAGCTGCCAATGTTCCAATCATTGTGGCTATTAACAAGATCGATAAACCAGGAGCTAATCCAGAGCGTGTCATCGGTGAATTGGCAGAGCATGGAGTTATGTCAACAGCTTGGGGTGGTGATTCTGAGTTTGTAGAAATCTCAGCTAAGTTCAACCAAAATATCGATGAACTCTTGGAAACGGTCCTTCTTGTGGCTGAAATCCAAGAACTCAAGGCAGATCCAACTGTTCGTGCCATCGGTACTGTTATCGAAGCGCGCTTGGATAAAGGAAAAGGTGCGGTGGCAACCCTCCTTGTTCAACAAGGTACCTTGAATGTCCAAGACCCAATCGTTGTCGGAAATACCTTTGGACGTGTCCGTGCCATGACCAATGACCTTGGCCGTCGTGTGAAAGTAGCTGGACCATCTACTCCGGTTTCTATCACTGGTTTGAACGAAGCGCCGATGGCAGGTGACCATTTCGCGGTTTATGAAGATGAAAAATCAGCGCGTGCAGCAGGTGAAGAACGTGCCAAACGTGCATTGATGAAACAACGTCAAGCAACTAATCGTGTCAGCCTTGAAAATCTCTTTGATACTTTGAAGGCTGGTGAAGTGAAATCTGTTAATGTCATCATTAAAGCCGATGTACAAGGTTCGGTTGAAGCCCTTGCTGCCTCCCTTCAAAAGATTGAAGTGGAAGGTGTGAAAGTGACCATCGTTCACTCAGCAGTTGGTGCTATCAACGAATCAGACGTGACCCTTGCAGAAGCTTCAAATGCCTTCATCATCGGATTTAACGTCCGCCCTACGCCACAAGCACGTCAACAAGCTGAAGCTGATGAGGTAGAAATCCGTCTTCACTCAATTATCTACAAAGTGATTGAAGAAATGGAAGATGCTATGAAGGGAATGTTGGATCCTGAGTTCGAAGAGAAAGTCATCGGGGAAGCAGTTATTCGTGAAACCTTTAAGGTCTCTAAAGTGGGTACCATCGGTGGATTTATGGTCCTCAGTGGTAAGGTTACTCGTGATTCCAAAGTCCGTGTCATTCGTGACGGTGTCGTGATTTATGACGGTGCTCTTGCAAGCTTGAAACACTTCAAAGATGATGTCAAAGAGATCACAAATGGTCGTGAAGGTGGATTGATGATTGAAGGTTACAATGATATCAAGACAGATGATACCATCGAAGCCTACATCATGGAAGAAATTAAAAAATAAGCAAGCTGACTAGGAAAAAAGAGGGGGCCCCTCTGATTTCCTAGTTTTTAAACACAGAGCAGAAAGGAGTTCCTATGGCAAGTCATTTTCGGACAGACCGAGTAGGGATGGAAATTAAGCGGGAAGTCAACGAGATTTTACAAAAGAAAGTCCGTGACCCGCGTGTTCAAGGCGTCACCATTACGGATGTTCAAATGCTAGGTGATTTGTCTATGGCCAAAGTGTATTATTCAATTATGAGTGATTTGGCTTCAGACAATCAAAAGGCTCAGACAGGCCTTGAAAAAGCAACAGGAACCATCAAGCGTGAATTAGGTCGGAATCTGAAATTGTACAAGATTCCAGATCTTACTTTTGTGAAAGACGAATCCATCGAATACGGGAATAAGATCGATGAGATGTTGCGCAATTTGAACAAAGACTAGAGAGGTTGGAAATTTTCCACGCCCAGATTGAAAGACAAAGTCTTCTTAGAAACTTTCCTTAGGTGAGTACGGACGTCAGC
>NZ_JVSR01000042.1:0-4809 GCF_001069785.1 Streptococcus parasanguinis | reverse complement strand
GAAGTTCCATGACTTAGTTTTGGACCTGAGGTTCCAAAACTCCCGAGTGCTAGAAACAATCGTGTTTCTAGCACTTTTCTCACGGCGGAAAGTTTCAGTGTAGGTTTGAATGAAACGATTATATATTTTGTTTTAAGTTTTCAGCGTTACTTAGGTTATTTTATGTGAAAAAACAATATGTTCACATTCTAAAATCAGGACTTGTTCCTGATTTTTTGATGGTAAAAAAAGAAAATTTTATAGAAGAATGCAGGCTCTCCTATTTTGTGGTATAATATACAATATTATATACTGGAGGAAATTATCCATGGAAGACCCTGGCAGTCAGGAAATTTTACTGGAAGTTATTTTATTGATTGTTTTGACATTATTGAACGCCTTTTTCTCGGCGGCTGAAATGTCAATGGTATCGTTGAATCGCTCTCGTGTAGAGCAAAAGGCTGAAGAAGGAGATAAAAAATATATTCGTCTTCTTAGCGTATTGGAACAACCGAACCATTTCTTATCCACTATTCAGGTGGGGATCACCTTGATTACCATCTTATCTGGGGCGAGTCTTGCAGAAAGTCTCGGTCATGTCATTGCTGGATGGATGGGCAATACCAAAACAGCTCTTGCAGCTGGAAGCTTTTTATCTCTAGCATTTTTGACTTATATTTCGATCGTATTTGGTGAACTCTATCCGAAACGAATCGCTATGAACCTAAAAGATGAGTTGGCTGTTCGAACAGCTCCGATTGTGATTCTATTAGGAAAAATTGTTAGCCCCTTTGTTTGGTTGCTTTCAGCATCGACCAACCTTTTGAGCCGTATCACGCCAATGGAATTCGATGATCCGGATGAAAAGATGACGCGGGATGAAATCGAGTATATGCTGACCAATAGTGAAGCTACACTGGATGCGGATGAGATTGAGATGCTCCAAGGGATCTTTTCATTAGATGAAATGGTAGCGCGTGAAGTCATGGTGCCACGGACAGATGCCTTCATGGTTGATATCAATGATGATACCAAAGAAATTATTGAAAGTATCCTTAAGCAAAACTTTTCACGGATTCCTGTCTATGATGATGACAAGGACAATGTCATCGGCCTCATCCATACCAAACGTCTCTTGAACGAAGGATTTATCAATGGCTTTGATAATATTGTCTTAAGAAAGATTTTGCAAGAACCTTTGTTTGTTCCAGAAACCATTTTTGTGGATGATCTTTTGAAGGAATTGCGCAATACGCAAAATCAAATGGCCATACTACTCGATGAATATGGTGGGATGTCTGGTTTGGTTACTCTTGAAGACCTCTTGGAAGAAATCGTCGGTGAAATTGACGATGAGACTGACAAAGCGGAAATTGATGTCTTTGAAATTGCGGACAATACCTATGTCGTACAAGGAGCTATGTCACTAAACGACTTTAATGAATACTTTGATGTTGAGTTGCAAAGTGATGATGTGGATACCATTGCAGGGTATTATCTGACAGAGGTTGGGCGAATTCCAACCTTGAAAGAGCGACTCAGCTGTGAAGTCGATAGTCAAAAGAAACACCTCATTTTGACAAATGACAAAGTAAAAAATGGTCGTGTGACCAAGGTGAAAGTTGAAATTTCTGAAATCGTCGAGGAAGATGAAGAAACAAAATCAAAAGAAGATTAGAATATAGAGGCCTGGACGTGTTCCAGCCTCTGTTTTTTCTTGTCAGGACCAGTTGAATTTTCAAAAAATTTCAAAAATTTCTGAAATAGTCTTGACATCAAAAAAAAATTACGGTAAGATAATACCCATAAATAAAGAAAGCAGAAAATAAACATGAAGCAACAAGCCATTTCCATTCAAAAATTTTACTTTAGCTACTTTAGATAGTGTTTGTAGACATGATCTCATGGATGCAAACAACCCAAGCAATTTGTTTGTATCTATGTGGCTAAGATTTTTGATGATGGTCCATAGAGCTAGTATCTAAATGGACCGAGGTTTTGTAACTTGTTGGAGAATTTCAAGCATCCGTTTAGAGTATCATCTAAGCGGATTTTTTGTTTATTTTGAAGAAAAGGAGTCAATAAATGAAAGTAGTGAAAAAATTGCTAGCACCTGTCCTGGTTGTAGGACTTCTGTTAACATCATTGGTGACCTTACACAATCTAAAGGATACTAAAAAAGACAATGTCTTTCGAATTGGGATTTCCCAGTACATCACCCATAAGTCGCTCGATGCGACACGAAAAGGCTTTATCGAGGAGTTGAAGAAAGAGGGTTATGTAGATGGGAAAAATATTCAGATCGATTTCCAAAATGCTCAAGGGGAGCAACGAAATCTGAAAAATATTTCTAAACAATTGGCAGAAGAAAGTGATCTAGTCTTTGCGATTGCAACCCCTTCCGCACAAAGTTTGGCTAATACCACTAAATCAACACCTATTGTTTTCTCAGCTGTCACAGATCCTTTGGCAGCTAAATTGGTGAAAAACCTGAAAGAACCAGGTGGCAATATCACAGGGACAAGTGACCAGTCAGAAGATGCGATCGCTACACAGGTAGACATGATTAAGCAAGTGCTTCCAACGGCGAAAACAGTTGGGATTCTCTATACGCAAAGTGAGCCTAACTCCGTCGTCCAAAAAGACAATGCGAAGAAGATCCTAGAAGCTAAAGGCTATCAAGTGGTTGAAAAAACAATTCTCGATAGTAACAATGTGAAAGCTGCAGCAGACAGCATCATGTCAGAGGCAGATATCGTCTTTGTTCCGACGGACAATATTATCTCTTCTACAATGGACACTGTCAAACAGGTTTCTATCAGCCATAAGGTGCCCGTTTTTGGTGGATCTGCTGAGATGGTGGCCACTGGTGGTTTGTACAACTTTGGTACCGATTATGAGGAATTGGGGAGACAAGCTGCTCGGATGGCTATTCGCATCATGAAGGGCGAGAAACCTGGAAAAGTCGCAGTTGAAACACCTGAAAAATTAGAATTGCATACCAATAAAGAGATGGCGAAAGAACTAGGAATTGATATTAGCTCGTTGAAGGTAGAAAAATAGGAGGTTTGAGATGAATTTCGTTTTATCAAGTTTATCAGAAGGTTTATTGTGGTCGATCATGGCGATCGGTGTTTACTTAACATTTCGAATTTTAGATATTGCCGATATGACGGCAGAAGGAGCCTTTCCACTTGGGGCAGCAGTTGTAGCCTCACAAATTCAAGCGGGAAGAAACCCTTGGATTGCAACCTTGTTGGGCTTTTTTGCAGGGATGATTGCAGGCTTGGTCTCTGGGATTCTCCATACAAAAATGAAAATTCCAGCCCTCTTGACAGGGATTGTCACTTTGACGGGTCTCTACTCTATCAATATCAAAATCATGGGGGGAGTTCCCAATCTCTCTATTGGCGATGCCAGTACCATTTTCAAGAGTGTCATGAAATTTGGACTTTCTAATGAAGAAGCTGTCTTTTTGATTAGTATTTCCTGCTTGATCATCGTCTGTATCTTGTTGACCCTCCTAATGAAGACGCAACTTGGCTTGGTTTTGCGCTCGACAGGTGATAACATCCCAATGAGTGAGGCTAATGGGGTCAATGTAGATAACATGAAGATGTTGGGCTACATGATTTCAAATGGATTGATTGCTCTGTGTGGCGCTATGTTTGCTCAAAATGATGGTTTCTCAGATGTGACTTCTGGGACAGGGACGATCGTGGTTGGCTTGAGTGCGGTGATTATCGCTGAGGTTTTGATTCACGAATTGACTATTGGTTGGCGCTTGCTTTCCATCGGAGTTGGAGCCATTGTTTACCGTTTGATTATCTTAAATATTTACGAGATCCCAAATCTCGATCAAAATATGGTTCGTCTCTTCAATGCGATCTTGCTCGCGATTGTCTTGTTCGCTCCTGAGGCGCAAAAACGTCTTCGTATTCGCGGATTGAAGCTAGGAAATAAGTAGGAGAAAAGTATGGCAACATTATTATCAATTGAAGGCATTCATAAGACATTTGAAGCAGGAACGGTTAATGAAAACCACGTCTTAAAAGGCTTGGATCTCCAAGTAGAAGAAGGGGACTTCATTTCGGTCATCGGTGGAAATGGAGCTGGAAAATCAACCTTGATGAACATCTTGGCAGGAAATCTAGTCGTGGATGAAGGGGATATCTTGCTAGAAGGTAACTCCATCAAAAATACGAGTGTTCGGAAGCGTGCGAAAGATATTGCGCGTGTCTTCCAAGATCCTAAAATGGGGACGGCTTCTCGTTTGACCATTGAAGAAAATATGGCCATTGCCCAACGTCGTGGAAAATCTCGTGGTTTGAGCTGGGGCGTTCGGGAGAAGGATCGCGAATTATTTCGTGAAGCCTTGAAGGAACTGAATATTGGTTTAGAGAACCGCCTCAAAGTCGATACTCAATATCTGTCTGGTGGGCAACGTCAAGCTTTGACTTTGGTCATGGCAGCGTTGGTTAAACCCAAACTCTTGCTTCTGGATGAACATACCGCAGCGCTTGATCCCAAGACCAGTGAAATGGTCATGGAATTGACACAAAAGATCGTGGAAAGCCATGATTTGACAACCTTGATGATTACGCATGATATGAACCATGCTATCGAATACGGCAACCGCTTGATCATGCTCTACCAAGGCAAGATCGTTGTCGACGTCAAAGGAGAAGAAAAGAAAAACCTAACGGTTGAAGATTTGATGCGCCTCTTCCAACAAAACAGTGGTGAAACTCTGGTTAGTGATGAATTGGTCTTAGGATAAAATAAAAGAGAGTGGGACAGAAATCGGTCATTCGTTAGAATTCGATTTCG
>NZ_JVSR01000041.1:0-601 GCF_001069785.1 Streptococcus parasanguinis | reverse complement strand
GATGGTTTGTAGACATAAGTCCCGTTATCACTTTTGGCACCACATGCCACCAAGAGGACTGCTGCAAAAACTGCAACGAAAGCTAAAAGAATACGTTTAATATTTTTCATAATTCATCTCCTAATGTACTTTATAATCAGATTTTACCATTATTTTAATACCGATTCAAGATATTATAAAGAAGAAAAAGAGCAGATACTCTCTGCCCTTCTCTTGTATTATTTTGTGCGCTTGAATTTAGCGTTTTTGAACATTTCCAAAGCTGCTGCGTGATCTGAACTTTCCTCTCCAGATAAATCAAAAGTGAATACATCGCCAGAAACTTTGTATTTAACCTTTTCACCTTCACCTGTTTTTGATTGAAGAGTTTTCTTTTGTTGGTCAACTTTCATATCAAATGATTGGTCAGTCTTTTGTCCCATCATTTCACCTTTAATTTTAAGGCTACCTGTTTTATCTTTAATGGTCACTGAAACTTCCAATTTAACATTGTCGATCAATGCATCTACACTTGAACTTGGAGCACCTTGTTCTTCAAGGATTTCCTTCACTTCAGTTTTTGATGGTTTGTAGACATAAGTCCCGTTATCACTTTTGGCAC
>NZ_JVSR01000040.1:0-2542 GCF_001069785.1 Streptococcus parasanguinis | reverse complement strand
ACAATCCAAAAACAATTGAGAGGCTAGGACTTTTGTCCCAGCCTCTTTTTCTTTATAAAATCAGAATTTCTAAACTCTAACTCATTCTGTGGTATACTAGGAATATGTTAGATTTAAAAGATTACGGGATTACCATGTGGAAGGAGGAAAAAATCGCCTCTTTTCGAGAAAAGTTATTAGCCTGGTATGATGCCCATAAACGGGATCTTCCCTGGAGAAGGACCCAGGATCCTTATAAAATTTGGATCTCAGAAATTATGCTCCAGCAGACACGTGTCGATACGGTTATTCCTTATTATGAGCGTTTTTTAGATTGGTTTCCGACGGTCGCTGAATTGGCTCAAGCCCCTGAAGAAAAACTCTTAAAAGCTTGGGAAGGCTTGGGCTATTACTCACGTGTCCGTAACATGCAGAAAGCTGCCCAGCAGATAATGGAAAATCACGGAGGTGTGTTCCCATCAAGTTATGAGGAAATATCTAAACTGAAGGGAATTGGGCCTTATACAGCTGGTGCCATTGCTAGTATTGCCTTTGGATTACCAGAGCCAGCAGTGGATGGCAATGTCATGCGTGTTCTATCCCGCTTGTTTGAGGTGGACTACGATATCGGAGTCCCGACTAATCGCAAGATTTTTCAAGCCATGATGGAATTCTTGATCGATCCGGCCCGTCCGGGTGATTTCAATCAGGCTTTGATGGATTTGGGGTCCGATATTGAATCGCCAGTCAATCCACGGCCGGAAGAGAGTCCTGTTAAGGAATTTAGCGCGGCCTACCAACATGGGACCATGGATCGTTATCCTATTAAGGCTCCCAAGAAGAAACCGGTACCTGTCTATCTCACAGCCTTTATTATCAAGGATAGTCAAGGCCGCTATTTGTTGGAGAAAAATGAGCGAGAAGGGCTTTTATCGGGTTTCTGGCATTTCCCCTTGATCGAAGTGGATTGCCTGTCTGAGAACCTAGGCCAATTATCACTACTGGATAGTAAGGGGGAAGCAGAGAGCAACCCAGAAATTCTTTCCTTTGAACAGGACTATGACTTAGCCATTGATTGGCAGGACAGATCGTATCCTATCGTCCAGCATGTCTTTTCGCATCGCAAGTGGCAGGTTCAGATCCGATACGGTCTGGTAAAAGAAGGTGAAGAGTTAGCAAGTGAATCGACTGTTTGGTTAAAACCAGAAGAATTTTCGGACTATCCTTTTGCTAAACCCCAGCAAAAGATCTGGGAAGCATTTAATAAATGAACGTTAATTTTAATTTAATATAGAGCATAAGTTTATGAAGAAAGAATAGGATTATGTAAGTTATATGGATTATATACCAGATTATTCAGATAAAAATTTTATAGGACCTCGTAGTATATTTGCTAGTATTATCTTTTTTATATTAACTTGTTTTAATTATTTTATGGCTGGCGTATATTATTATATGATTTACAAATTATATTCTAATCATGTGAAAATCAGCTTTATCATTATTTATTTATTTATATTTTACAATTTATTTTGGTTAACTCGTGAGTTAAATTTTAAAATACTTCACTGGCTTGGTTACCACGCCTCGCCAAAATATTATGGAAGTTTTAAAAGCAGGTTTCCTTTATTCAATAAAATAACGAAAACATATAAAATGCATTACAGAAGAAGATCAAAGAAACACCAATTTCTATTCTTATGCAGTTATTTGCTTTATTTAAATTTTGTGCCGATATGTTTCTTTCTTTATTTTTATTTTATAAGGTACTATACAGTTATGAACTATACAACTGACTTTAATAATGTAAATAAAATATATCTTACTATCTTCTTAATCTTGATATTTGCTACCATATTCATAAATGAATTACTATTTGAAAAGTACAGAAAATGGTTTACAAAACACTTTAATCTTGATGGTAGGCTAGAGGAGCATGAATTTCCAATATTTTTCTTAAAATGAAAAATAGTCTACTAAAATAGTTTGATGAAAAAAATTCTAAAAGTTGGACATCTTTTTCGGAAAATGAAAAATAGCTAGAGACTGATCTCTAGCTATTTTTTTTATAAATGAGCGAATGCTTTGATTTCTTCTTCAGACATAGATGAGTCGCAACGAACAGTGACTTCACCGGATTCGACATGTAAAAATCCTGGGACAGTTGGGATGCCGTAAGTTGAGCGGAAGGCTTGTAATGCGTCTAGCTGACTTGGTTCTTCACTATTGATAAAATAGATATGAGCTTTTGTTTCAGCTACGACAGTTGCTAATTTAGCAGCGAACTTCCGGCAGTAAGGGCAAGTCTTGCGTCCGATAAAGAAGGTCGCTGTTTCTTTTTGATTGATCGCTTCTTGCGCACGCTCGGCAGTTGTGACTTCAAGATCTTTAACATCTTCTAAAAATTGTTCCATGAGATTACCTCGCTTTCTTCTATGTCTAGTATGCCATATTTTCTATAAAATCGCTGGTATTTGCTACGAAAGAAAGAGAGAGTGGGACAGAAATCGGTTATTCGTTAGAATTCGATTTCGTCGTCTCACCTCCGCACAGTTGAGTAGGG
>NZ_JVSR01000039.1:0-15902 GCF_001069785.1 Streptococcus parasanguinis | reverse complement strand
CGGAGCACAGAAATACCATTCTTCTTGAAGTTTTAGAGGAATAGGCAATAATTTTCGGATCCCTTGATTCTCTTTGGACGATGTTTCTTGTTTGACCGATTGAGAAGGTTGCGTATTCTCTTTCAATGAAGCTTGTTCCTCGCTTGAAGATGGCAATGTTTCCTGACCACCGGCTTCCGTATTGCCTTCCTTAATTTTTAATCGCTCTGCTACCTCTGCTGGCATTGGTGGATTAGGTTCTGTACGCCCCTTTGTTTCTACACTGACTCTTGTTGATGAAGCAGATGTGGCCTTACGAGAGCTGGAAGGACTTGTTTTACTTTCTTTTGGTGTCTCTTTACAGCCAGATAAACCAAGAAAAGTCAGAAATACAATGAATAGACAAACTTTTTTCATGATTTTTCTCCTTCAAGAAAACGATCACGAGACTAAATAAAATTAGGATACAGGGATTAGCAAATACACTTTTCCACCTTTACTATACTACAAAATCCTTCGTAAAACAATAATTTCTATGTGAAACTAGTTTCAAAAAAGAGACCCGCTTCTGCGAATCTCTTATGACTTTATTCCACCACTGCTTCAGCAATTTCTTCTGCAGTGATACCTGCAAAGTAACGACCTAGGTTAATAGTTTGAAGGGCTTTGAGGACGTCTTCACGTTCGTATTTAACGCCACGAAGAACCTCTTCTACTGCTGCAACATCTTCAATACCAAAGAAGTCACCGTAGATCTTGATGTCTTGGATTTTTGATTCAATGACATTAGCGAAGATTTCAACCTTACCGCTTGGGAATTTTGTGCCACGACGGACATTGTATTCAGGAGATTTTCCATAGTTCCAATCCCAGGTACCAAACTTGGTTTCCTTGATCCGGTTGATTTCAGCCAATTCTTCATCCGAGAAGACATATTCTGTCATCTCAGGGTATTCTTTCTTCATGTAGTCCAAAAGTAGGTCACGGAACTCTTCCACCGTGATTTTTTCTGGCAACTCATCGATGATATTGGTCACACGAGCACGGACTGATTTAACCCCTTTGGACTCAAACTTGTCTTTAGATACCTTGAGAGCATTAGCAAGGACAGACAAATCCACGTCAAAGAGAAGGCAACCATGGTGCATGATACGTCCGTTGATATAGGCTTGTGCATTCCCACAGAATTTCTTGCCATCAATCTCTAAGTCGTTACGACCAGTAAATTCAGCCTTAACTCCAAGTTGAGCCAAGGTGTTGATCACGGGAGTTGAGAAGCTCTTGAAGTCAAAGGCCTTGTTTTCATCTTCTTTTGAAATGATAGTGTAGTTTAGGTTGTTTAAATCATGGTAAACAGCCCCACCACCACTGATACGACGTACTACTTCAATTCCGTGTTCACGAACGTAATCACGGTTGATTTCTTCGATGGTATTTTGGTGACGACCTACAATGATAGATGGTTTGTTAATCCAAAGCAGGAAAATTTGATCCTCGTCCAAAAGGTGTTTAAAGGCATATTCTTCCAAAGCAATATTAAAAGCAGTATCATTTGAATAATTAATAATGTATTTCATAAGATTCCTTTATATACGATAGAGACTGGTCCAGCATTTGCTGTCCAGCCATTCTATCATTTCAAATATTATTTCTTCTTAGGTGAGTGAACTGCCAATCCAAGTACGTCCGCAAAGGCTTCGTACATCACTTCTGAGAAGGTTGGGTGACCATGAATGGTCTTGAGCATTTCTTCTACAGTGATTTCCATCTCAATGATGGTTGAAGCTTCGTTGATCAATTCAGCAGCAGCTGGACCAATGATATGAACCCCAAGAACTTCACCGTATTTCTTGTCTGCAATGACTTTAACAAATCCTTGAGCCGCATCTGATGCAATGGCACGACCGTTCGCCGCAAAGTTAAACTTACCGATTTGAACATCGTATTTCTCACGAGCTTGTTCTTCTGTCAAACCAACAGCCGCAACTTCAGGAAGGGTGTAGATGGCTGCAGGAGTCAAGTTCAATTTGGCAACAGCATGATTTCCCTTAAGAGCATTTTCAGCCGCAACTTCTCCCATACGGAAGGCAGCGTGAGCCAACATCTTGGTACCGTTGATATCGCCTGGTGCATAGATACCTGGAACAGATGTTTCCATGTATTCATTGACCTTGATCCGTCCACGATCCAATTCAAATTCAACATCTCCGATACCTTCAAGGTCTGGAACACGACCGATTGAAAGAAGGGCTTTATTCGCGATGATATCATCTTTACCTTCAACCTTGATACGGAGTTTTCCATCTTCCTCAATGATTTCTTGCAATTTAGTATCCGTCAAGATGGTCATCCCCTTGCGTTCAAGGATCAAACGAAGGTTCTTAGATACTTCCGCATCCATAGCTGGAACGATACGGTCCATCATTTCGATAACAGTAACTTTTGACCCAAAGGTCATGAAGGCTTGACCAAGTTCGATACCAACAACACCACCACCGATGATCACGAGGCTTTCTGGCACTTCGTTCATTTCAAGGATATCATCACTGGTCATGACAAGGGATGATTCCATACCAGGAACGTTAATCTTGCTAACTTTTGAACCACCGGCAAGGATGATTTTCTTCGTTTCAAGCAATTCAGAACCATTGACCAAGACATTCTTATCTTTGGTGATGGTACCGATTCCTTTATGAACATCCACTCCGTAGCTACGAAGAAGTCCTGCAACCCCACCAACAAGGGTATTTACGACCTTGTTCTTGGTTTCAAGAACCTTGTCCATATCCACTGTGAAGTTAGGATTTTCAATCACAATACCACGGTTAGCAGCATGACCTATATTTTCAATGATTTCAGCGTTGTGGAGGTAAGTCTTAGTTGGGATACATCCGCGGTTCAAGCATGTTCCACCAAGTTCAGATTTCTCAACAAGAGCAACCTTACCACCTAATTGAGCTGCTTTAATAGCAGATACGTAACCAGCAGGACCCCCACCGATCACTACGATATCATAAGCGTCATCGCTCTTATTGTCATCGTTTGAAGCACTTACTGCAGCTGGTGCTGGACTCGCTTCTGGTGCTGCTCCAGCTGTAGGGATGTTTTCCCCTTCTTCACCAAGGTAACCGATCACTTCTGTTACAGGAACAGTTTCTCCGTCCCCTTTCAGAATAGCGATCAAGTAACCGTCTTCTTCTGCTTCCAATTCCATGCTGACTTTGTCTGTCATGATTTCAAGGAGAACTTCTCCTTCTTTTACAAATTCGCCGACTTTTTTATTCCACTGAACGATTTGTCCTTCGGTCATATCTACGCCGGCTTTTGGCATAATTACTTCTAAGGCCATTTTATTTCCCTCTTTTTCTTGTTTCTATTCTCTCTCGTTGATTAGACCAACATTGAAATCGGGTCTTCAATCAAGGCTTTCAAGTCTTTCATGAATTTAGCACCAGCCATTCCATCGACAACGCGGTGGTCAATGGTCAAGCCCAAGCTCATGATTGGACGAATGACAATTTCACCATTCACAACAACTGGTTTTTCAACCGTTGCGCTAACCCCAAGGATAGCAGAGTTTGGTTGGTTGATAATCGGTCCAAATGATTGAACGCCAAACATCCCCAAGTTACTGATGGTAAAGGTTGAGTTTTGCAATTCACTTGGCGCAAGCTTACCATCCAAGGTACGTCCGATAACGTCCTTGAAGGCTACGACCAACTCTGACAAGGTCATCTTTTCAGCATTGTAGACAACTGGAGTCATCAAGCCATTGTCCATCCCAACTGCCATCGCCAAGTTGACATAGTTGTGAGTGATGATAGTTTTGCCATCTTCTGTCAATGACGCATTGATGTATGGGTGTTTCATCAAGGTCTTAACCACTGCTAGAGAAAGCAAATCTGTTACAGTCACTTTCTTACCAGTTGCTTCCATGATTGGATCCAATACTTTCTTACGAAGGGCCAACATTTGAGACATATCAACGTCATAGTTCAATGTAAAGGTTGGTGCTGTCAAGTAAGATTCCACCATCCGTTGAGCGATCACCTTCCGCATTGGTGTCATCGGAATCCGCTCGATCCCACCATAAGGTGTCATATTATCTGGAGCTTCCTCCACCTTCTCGATTTCAGCAGGTGACTTAATGGTCTCATTCTCAATATTTTCAGGAAGGAAAGCAAGGACGTCCTTCTTCATGATCTTACCACGATGACCAGTTCCTTGGATTTCTTGCCAAGCAATATTGTGTTCTAATGCAATTCGTTTTGCAAGTGGTGAAATGCGAACCACATTTGTGTTTTTATAGGTTTCCACGTCTTCTTTGTGGACACGACCGTTTGCGCCTGAACCAGAAACATCATAGAGGTTGATCCCAAGATCATCCGCTAATTTTCTAGCCGCAGGAGTCGCTCTTAGCTTATCATCAGCCATGACTTCTCCTATTCTATTACAAGATATTAAGGACGTAGAGGACAAAGAAAAAATAGGAGATTGACGCTGTGTTCGATGAACACAAGGAAATCTATCTTTTTTTCACGGTCCTCCGTCCGGATTCAACTCTACAAGCAACTTGGACACGGAACGTGTCTCAAGTTGCTACGGTTGCCGCTATCAGGCGGTCAACCTAGTAGACTTACTAATTCGTTCGTCGAATAGAATCGATTCGACTCACTCATGTCGCATTTTATCTATTTCAAAATGAAAGATAAAACTACGAATATATTACATAATTTAAATTTTGTATTATTCTTTGTTATACGTTTTACGAATGGCATCTTTGATGCTTTCAACTGTTGGAATCATTGCATTCTCAAGGTTTTGTGCGTAAGGCATTGGCACATCTTCCCCCGCACAACGGCGGATCGGTGCATCCAAGTAATCAAATGCTTCTGATTCAGAAATGATAGCTGAAATTTCACCGATATAGCCACTTGTTTTATGAGCATCATTGACAAGGACTACTTTTCCTGTCTTCTTGACAGAATTAATGATGATCTCTTTATCGAGTGGGACCAAGGTCCGTGGGTCTACTACTTCTACTGAGATGCCTTCTTCTGCCAATTCTTCAGCTGCTTGCATCACGCGACGAAGCATTTTCCCGTAGGTTACGACAGTGACGTCAGTTCCTTCGCGTTTGATTTCTCCGACACCAAGTGGAATCGTGTAGTCTGGATCAACTGGCACTTCCCCTTTTTGGTTGAATTCTGATTTGTATTCAAGAATGATAACGGGGTTGTTATCACGGATAGATGACTTGAGCAGTCCCTTCATATCCGCTGGCGTACCAGGAGCAACAACTTTCAAACCAGGAATATGAGTAAACCAAGATTCCAAAGATTGGGAGTGTTGGGCTGCAGAACCAACTCCGTTACCAGCAGCACAGCGGATTGTCATTGGGACTTGACCTTTCCCACCAAACATGTAGCGAGTCTTAGCAGCTTGGTTAACGATAGCATCCATGGCAATCACTGAGAAATCCATGAAGGTCATATCAACGATTGGGCGAAGTCCGGTCATGGCTGCACCAGCTGCTGCTCCTGAAATCGCAGCCTCAGAAATCGGACAGTCACGAACACGTTCTGGACCGAATTCCTCCAGCATCCCTACAGAAGTACCGAAGTCTCCACCGAACACTCCGACATCTTCTCCCATCAACAATACATTTTCGTCGCGACGCATTTCCTCAGACATAGCAAGGATAATGGTATCGCGGAAAGACATTAATTTAGTTTCCATAATTCTCTACTCCCCCTTAGTCTGCGTAAATATCTTCGAAAGCTGATTCGAGTGGAGGGAATGGGCTTTCTTCCGCAAATTTTACCGAAGCTTCAACTGCTTCTTTTACTTCTTCTTGGATCTGATCCAATTCTTCTGCGCTCGCAATCTCATTTTCAAGGAGATACTTGCGAAGGTTTTCGATTGGATCTTTCTTCTTCCACTCTTCGACTTCTTCACGGGTCCGGTATTTACCAGGGTCTGAAGATGAGTGACCAAGCCAACGATAGGTGACACTCTCGATCAAGACAGGGCCTTTACCAGAGCGGACGTGATCGACTGCCTTCTTAAATCCTTCATAGACATCAATAACGTTGTTCCCATCAGGAATAAACATTCCAGGAATGCCGTAAGCAGCACTACGCTCGTAGATATGCTTGACATTGGTCATTTTCTTAATGTCAGCAGAGATTCCATAACCGTTATTGATACAGTAGAAAATAACTGGGAGGTTCCAGATGGAAGCCATATTGACCGCTTCGTGGAAGACACCTTCGTTGGTTGCGCCGTCCCCAAAGAAGCAGACAACAATCTTACCAGTCTTTTTCATTTGTTGAGTAAGAGCTGCACCTACTGCAATTCCCATACCACCACCAACGATCCCGTTGGCACCAAGGTTACCAGCATCCAGATCAGCGATATGCATGGAGCCGCCTTTCCCCTTACAAGTACCGGTATATTTCCCCAGGATTTCAGCCATCATACCGTTAAGGTCAATACCTTTAGCAATAGCTTGTCCGTGACCACGGTGATTTGAGGTGATGAGGTCATCTTCATTTAGAGCTAACATAGCCCCAACGTTTGCAGCTTCTTCCCCAACAGAAAAGTGCGTCATACCGGGCACTTTTCCTTTTTTTACTAACTGTGCAATTTTTAAGTCCATGCGACGGATTTCTTCCATTTTACGGAACATTTCCAATAAGAGAATTTTATCTAATGTTGCCATCATTTCGCCTTTCTTAGCATTTATTCATTCATTTTTATTCTAGCCAAATATGAAAGCACTGTCAAAAATAATGCTCAAATAATTTCACAAACTATATACCTTGGAGGAAGGTTTTATAAGCATTTTCAACTTCAAACAAACTATTTCACAAACTTTTCTTTCATGAGATTGCATTAAAATATAAAAAACCGATAGGATCCTATCCTACCGGTCATCATCTTATGATTGGCGTTGACCAAAGTCATGAATCATTTGTTCCATTACTTCACGACTAGGTGTTGTAAGCATATAGAGGTAATCTCCCTGAAGCTCTGCAAAAGCAGCAGGCATATCTTTCTTCACGCGGAATTGATCATGGTATTTAGCCAAAACTTCATCCTCTGAAAGGACATAGGCTGCATTGGCACGGCGTGAAGTCGCCAAGCAATATAGGGGCTCAAACTCAGAAGCTGGGAAAGCTTCTCCTGCTACGATGGCAGCATAGCCACGGTACAAATCAATCGAGTGAGCGTAGTTGTAGACATCAATGGTAAAGCCACCTGCAGGTCGATTATTGTACTCGATCGCAATATAGTCATCCCCATCTCGGAAGAACTCAATGTGGAAGAAACGTTCCTTCATGCCAAAGGCTTTGACAATCGCTTCCCCATATTGACGCAATTTTGGATCCATCTCTTTGAGGACATAATAAGAGTTATCCATCTTGTAGAGCATCAAATCGAGTGGCGTATAAGCATAGTCAAAAGTCGTTGAGAAGACAATGTTACCGTCACGATCCACTAAACCATCAAAGGTACAAATCTCGCTAGAAGTGACAAATTTCTCAAAGAAGTACTCTGTATGGCCATCCCATTCTGCCTTGAAATGGTCCACATCTTCTGGTGTTTCAAGTTTAAAGGTCGCTGCTGCTCCTACTCCATTATCAGGTTTGGCAATCAATGGCAACCCAATCTTCTTCACCGCCTTATCGATGTCTTTTTCAGCTTTGACCACTGCACCAGGTACGACTGGGACTCCAGCCTTCTTGAAGAGTTTCTTCATTTCTGATTTGAACTTGGTTTTCTTCAGATCTTTTGGCTTAGCCCCGAAGACATTGAATTGCTCCCGAAGCGCCGCATCCAATTCCAACCAATACTCATTGTGGGATTCGATACGATCAATTGGGCCATGTTTGTAAAAGAGAAAGGCTACTGCACGCTTCACTTCATCCAGATTTTCCAAGTTTTCAACACGGAAATATTCTGTTAAGCTGTTGCGCAAAGGCTCATCTAACTGTTCATATGGCTCTTGACCAATTCCCAAGACAGTGATCCCTTTATTAGCCAGTTCGATGGTAAATTGTTGGAAGTTTTGTGGGTAATATGGTGAAATAACGATATAATTCATTGAGGTCTCCTCCCTTTTTACTTATAGATACATTTGGCCTAGGAAATATGGCATTTGTTTGCGCCACCATTCCCAATCGTGGGCGACATCATGTCCCCATTCAGCGAACCATGCAGGAATATTTTTGTGATCAAAGGCTTCTTTCAGTTTGTAGAAAGATGGAAGTCCATCTTGTTCCCAAGCCCCTAAACCAGTACAAACAACGATTTCAGCCTGACGGTAACGATCGATAAACCAGCCATCGTTTTGGTTCCAAATATAATCAGATGGCGAGTTTTGGTAAATTGCTTCATCGCCTCCAAAGTCACCAACAAAGAAACGAGCGTCATAGACACCACTCAAGGCAATCACTTTGTTAAAGACATCTGGATGTTGCAAGAAGAAATTGAGCGCGTGGTAGGCTCCCATAGAGCAACCAGTTGTCATCATTGGATCAAACCAGCCTGTTTTGTGTTTGATAAAAGGAATGGCTTCTTCAATCACATAGCGTTCATAAGCTCGGTGCATTTCTGCTCGATCGTGAGGATTCTTCCAATTACAAAGCCAGCTATCACTATCCACACTCGAAAGGGTAAAGAATTGAACCCGTCCTTCTTCGATAAACTGAGCACAAGCATCAATCATACCAAAGTCATAGTACTCGTTATGGCTTCCACCTGATGAAGCAAAGACTACAACAGGAATCCCTGCGTGTCCATAGCGATTCAAATACATTTCACGGTTGAGTTGGCCACTCCAGTGGCTTAAATGTTCAATATTCATAAGTTCCCTCTTTCTCTATAATTCTTTATTTACAGGCTATTAATCCCATTTTTCTGCTAAAAAGCGAAGGCATTCTGGTAGATGTTCGGCCCATGCTTCTTCGTGGTGAATAGCCCCAGATTGAATCCGAATGGCGATATTCTCTAAAGCCACCCCTTGTTGAATGACGTCGTGGTAATAACGAAGAGATGAATCAATATAGGCTTGCTTGATGTTTCCTGCCATCAAAGTTTTATCTGTATCATCCGCCTCTTCAGTCCCCACATAGATGTAGATCCGTTGGTCTGCATATAATTTTTTGCGTTCGATATAATGATTGAAGGCATCTTGGTGTAGCCAGTTAGCGGATGAAAAGACCCCTAAACAACCGATTTGATCTTGGTACTCTAATCCCAAGAATTGAGTAATATTCCCCCCCAAGGAAGAACCAATCATGGCCGTATGTTCTCGATCAGCAAGAGTCCGGTATTCTTGGTCGATAAAAGGTTTCACCACCTCCATGACAAATTCGCCGTACTCAACTCCCTTGCCACCAAATTGCATGCCAGGAATATTGGATTCCTTGTACTTCCAGGCAGAGTATTCGTTCATGCGTTGGAAACCATCATTATCGATCGCAACAACAATCATGCGACTAATATCTGGATTCCGCTTAATGGCTGGAATGACTTTCCAGGAATGACCCGCATAAGCTTCCTTGCTGTACAAAACGTTTTGCCCATCGTGGAAATAAACCACAGGGTAACGTCTATCTGTATCCGTTTCATAATTCTTAGGTAATAAGACTCGCACACGACGGAGTTTTCCGGTATAAGGCACTTTCAACTCGTGTGTCTTCATATCTAAATAAAAATAGGATTTGTTCATTGTCAGAAAACTCTCTATATTCTAAATTTTATTCATTATACCATTTTTAGAAGAAAAAGTCTGGATTTTCTCCAAACTTTTTCCTTTATTGGGTTATTTTTCCATAAACTGAGCCAAATCTTGTAAAGAACGTTCGGCAATTTTCTCATAACGTTCCTTTTTATCCCGAATGCGTGGTCCTTCTAGCTCTTTGATAATCCCGAAGTTGACATTCATGGGTTGGAAATGCTTGCTGTCGGCATGAGTGATATAGTGATTCAGACTTCCGATGGCTGTCGTTTCAGGGAAAATCGCTGCTTCTTCTCCTTTGAAAAGGCGAGCTGCATTGATTCCAGCTACCAAACCTGAGGCAGCTGACTCCACATAGCCTTCTACCCCTGTCATTTGACCTGCAAAGAAGAGATTAGCTTGTTTCTTAGAACGATAAGTTTGTTCAAGCAGATTTGGAGAATCCATGTAGGAATTGCGGTGCATGACGCCGTATCTCACAAACTCCGCATGTTCCAAACCTGGAATCATTTGGAAAACCCGTTTTTGCTCACCCCATTTAAGGTGAGTTTGGAAGCCGACGATATTGTATAGGCTAGCTGCCGCATTGTCTTGACGTAACTGAACAACTGCATAGGGTGTCTTAAACTCCCCATCACGTGGACCTTTGTAATCATCTGGATACTCAAGGCCAACTGGCTTCATAGGACCATAGAGCATGGTTTTAATCCCTCGTTTAGCCATGACTTCGATTGGCATACAACCTTCGAAATACTTTTCTTTTTCAAAAGAGTTAAGCGGGGCTTCTTCCGCGTTAACCAAGGCCTCATGGAAATCCATAAATTCCTGTTTGGTCATGGGACAGTTGAGATAGGCTGCCTCGCCTTTGTCATAGCGTGACTTGAGATAGACCTTGTTCATATCAACGGTATTGACATCGATGATGGGAGCCGCTGCATCATAGAAATAGAAGCCATCTCCACCATTGAACGCGTGGATCTTATCAGCTAAAGCATCGCTGGTTAGAGGTCCCGTTGCGACCACAGTGATGGCATCTGTCGGCAATTCCGTAATTTCATCACGAATGACTTCGATGAGCGGATGTTGGGACACCTTCTCCGTCACCCGGCTAGCAAAACCTTCTCGGTCCACAGCAAGTGCTCCACCGGCTGGTACCCGAGTCGCTTCCGCTGCTTCAAGGATGACAGAACCCAGACGACGCATTTCTTCTTTGAGGAGCCCGACAGCATTGGTGAGAGAATCCCCACGAAGAGAGTTGGAACAAACTAGCTCAGCAAAGTTGTCTGTTTTGTGTTGCGGAGTTGATTTGACCCCACGCATTTCGTAAAGCTTGACCGGAATTCCCTGTTGGGCAATCTGGTAAGCTGCTTCCGAGCCTGCAAGGCCCGCACCGATCACATTGATATAAGATTGAGACATGACACTAATACCTCTTTGGGTATCAAAACACCCCACTGGACTGTTAGACACCCACAAATCTTTCTAATTTTCTACTTGGTCCATTATACCAAAAAGCCAAGTAAAAAAACAGGGAGGCTTTTCCTTCCTGTCTTAGACTTTACTATTTATTTTCTTATAGACACAACCAAGCTGCTAAGAGGGCAGATAGGATACTGAACAAGGACCCGATCAAGTAATACTCCGCAAAGGCTGGATTCTCGGAAATTTTATTATAGCGGGCGATGGATTTGGCTGTAAATACTAGGCCGATAGAAGCAAATTGCCCATAGACCAGACAGGCACCAATCACCAAACGCTCTAAAAAGCCAATCATGGAACCAGCCCCAGTGATCGTATCCATTTTCTTCTTGCTGGTGGGTTGATACTTGGTAAACAGAATTTTAAAGGCAATATTGCTTGGTTTCCCAACTAGGAGGACATAAAAGATTAGATTTAAAGTGTCCAGAGGCAGATAGGTCGAACCATTCTTCGCTCCTAAAAGGACTAGACACGTCAAGATGCCAATATGCAAGACTTGATCCAGCGTAAAGGTCCATGCGGTTGGTAATTTCAATTGCTTCTGCACGATCGGTTTTAAGAAATCTATTCCAGCATGAGTCAGTAAAATGACCAAGCAAATCCACCACAGGTCTATATGACAGAGAGAAACCACTATCAGAGGCAGTGCTACATATAGAATGTGAAGCCCGAGCACCTTCTTATCCTGATCCTTGCGATCCGCCATCTTTTGACTTTGAAAATAATAATCCGATAACAAATGACAAATCAACAAGAGGATCAAGTATGGATTCATTACGATACTAGACAATCCGCTCATGGGCCTCTCCTTTCTCTAAGTTTTGAATACAAGCTAGTGTTGCTGCTCGTCCCCGTAAATAAACACGAATACTGCTACTCTTTAAGCGCTTGGACAGGGCGCTTGGGTTGATGGCTAGCGCTTGGGCCAATTCCTGTTGGCTAAAGCTTTCACTATAGACAGATCTCTTTAGCAGATTGAGCAGAATCTCTTCCTGACTCTCTCGCCAGCCCGAACGTATGGCCTCTCCAGAAGCGATGAGCGCATTCACCACTAAGTCCTGGCTGTCATTACCGCTCAAAAAATAGATCTGGGTATTGCCATAATCATTTTTCTGATGGACCAGATTAATGGCTGCACGAGCATTCCAATAGGCTGGTCCATCTGCACCGATACTTTGCAGGGGATCGATATCCGTTACAATCTCCCCTAGGCCAATACCGAAACGAAGTTGAGTCGGCTTTAGTTCTGAACGCAGGGTATCAATAATTTGAAAAACCGGAGCATCCACTTTTAAAAGGGCCTGAAACTCATCGCCCAAAGTTAAGGTAAAAGCCGATGCTAGGCAGTCTTTAAAAAGCTCATTGATTTTTTGAAGCGTTTTTTCTAACTGTTTTTGCAGGTCAAAACGTTCTTGTACGATTTTGGAATCAATCACATCTGCAATCAAAGCAAGATACATAAGCCCACCTCCTTATGTCTATTATAACGAAAAAAACAAAAATTGTCTATTATAACAGACATTTATAAAAATTGCTGTTATAATAGACATTGAATCGTTTGAAAGCTTATTTCACTTTTTCTTCTTCGTAGTCGCCATTGCTACATACCACTTGTTTGCCGCCACCACGAACTTTTTTCTCAACTAAGTAGTGGCCACATTTTGGACAATCCCGACCGATCGGTTTATCCCAAGAGGTAAATTCACACTCTGGGTAGCGATTGCATCCATAGAAGATACGGTTGCGCTTGGTTTTACGCTCGATGATTTGTCCCTGATGACAGTCAGGACACTCCACGCCGATTTCTTTGACAATGGCCTGGGTATGACGACAATCTGGGAAATTACTACAAGCATAGAACTTACCAAAACGTCCTAATTTAATCACCATCGGACTGCCACAGACTTCACAATCAAAACCAGCTGGTTCGTCTTTAATTTGGATTTTTTCCATCTCTTCTTCAGCCTTTGCGACTTCTTTAGAGAATGGTTTGTAGAAAGCATCGATGACTTTTTGCCACTCTTCTTTTCCAAGTTCGACATCATCGAGTTTACCTTCCATCTCTGCTGTGAAGGTCACGTTGACAATATCTGGGAAGAATTCAACGATCAGTTTATTAACGATTTCCCCTAACTCTGTTGGTTCAAAGCGTTTGGCTACCAGCTTCACATAATAGCGTTTTTGAATGGTCTCAATCGTCGGAGCATAGGTTGAAGGACGACCAACACCATTCTCTTCCAAGGTCTTAATCAAAGTCGCTTCAGAATATCGAGCAGGTGGTTGGGTAAAGTGTTGCTCCGGTTTGCTATTGACTTGCTTAACGATATCGCCTTCTACCATATCCGGCAACATCTTGTTCTTATCTGAGTCGTTATAAATCGCCAAATAACCATCAAACTTCACTTGGCTTCCGTTTGCCGTATACTGAACCCCATTTTGACCTAAACGGACATTCATGGTATCAAAGACAGCTACTGTCATTTGACTAGCTACAAAGCGGTTCCAAATTAAGGTGTAGAGTTTTAATTGGTCTTTGTCTAAGTATTTAGCAATGCTCTCAGGAGTATTGAAGACGCTGGATGGACGGATCGCTTCGTGGGCATCTTGGGCACCAGAAGCATTCTTCACACGGCTTCCATGCTTGGAATATTTCTCACCAAAGCGATCCACGATAAAGTTCGCTGCCTCATTTTGCGCAACCGGACTGATCCGTGTGGAATCGGTACGCATATAGGTAATCAAACCTTGAACACCCGAGCCAATATTAATTCCTTCATACAACTGCTGGGCGACCATCATGGTCTTGCGTGTACGGAAGTTGATCTTATTGGCAGCATCCATCTGCATGGAAGAGGTGGTGTATGGAAGTGGCGCATTCCGACGACGTTCTTTCTTTTCAACTTTTTCAACGGTAAAATCTTTGCCATCTAAGCGTTCAAGAACAGCTTTCACCTCTTCATTGGTGTTGAGCTTCATCTTCTTGCCATCAATCCCATAGAAGCTAGCTTGGAATTGCTTGGTCCCTTTTTTGAAGACGCCATCAATGGTCCAGTATTCTTCCGGCTTAAAATCATTAATTTCGTTTTCACGATCAATGATTAATTTGAGGGCAACTGATTGCACGCGCCCTGCAGAAAGTCCTTTTTTGACCTTTTTCCAAAGAATAGGCGAAATTGAATACCCTACAATCCGGTCCAAGACCCGACGTGCTTGTTGGGCATCGACCAAGTCCATATCGATTTGGCGCGGTTCTTTAAAGGCGTTTTTAACTGCATCCTTGGTGATTTCGTTAAAGACCACACGGTTTTTTTCTTTGGCATCCAAGTTCAAAATATGCGCTAAATGCCAAGAAATAGCTTCTCCTTCTCGGTCCGGGTCACTTGCGAGAAAGACTTGTTTGGCTTTTTTAGCTTCTTTTTTCAAATCATTGATCAAGGGACCTTTTCCGCGAATATTGATATACTCCGGTTCATAGTTATTGTCGAAGTCGATCGACATCGTAGATTTTTTCAGGTCCCGAATATGGCCAACACTGGCCATGACTTTGTAGTTACGACCAAGGTATTTCTCGATTGTTTTGGCCTTAGCAGGAGACTCCACAATCACCAAATTTTTCTTGGTTGTACTGCTTTTCTTTTTTGTTACCACGTTTTATCCCTCTGTATTGTATAAATCTCATTGAGTTTAATACATTTTAAGAAAGATGTCAACTAGGAACTTCTCCTATAGGAAAATCACAATTCGTATTTCAATTCATCAAGAATGTCCTGGCCTGATGTGATAAGCTTTGCGCCTTCTTGAATTAGGTGATGGCAGCCTGCAGATTTTCCATCTAAAATATTTCCTGGAATAGCGAAAACGTCTCGGCCTTCTTCCATAGCACGCTCACAAGTAATCAAACTGCCTGAACGGAGTCGCGCCTCTGCCACAATCACTGCCTGACAGAGACCAGCAATGATGCGATTTCTCTCAGGAAAATGAAACTTAAGTGGTGCCTGCCCTGGACCATACTCGCTCAAGATCAGATGGTGTTCCCCCATATGGGACTGTAATCTCTGATTGCTTTTAGGATAAAAGACATCCAGTCCCGTTCCAATCACTCCGATGGTCTTACCACCATTTCGTATACTGGCATAATGAGCTGTCGCATCAATTCCCTTAGCAAGTCCACTAACAATGACCAGTTCATTTCCAAGTTCCTTAATTATCTTCTCTACAGAACGAACCCCTTCTCGCGTGGTCTCTCGAGCTCCAACAACTGCAATCTTCGGTTTGCTTAACAGTTGCAAATCCCCTTGGTAAAAAAGGAGTACAGGAGGATTGTAGATCTGTAGCAATTCCTCAGGGTATTCTGGATCAAAAATGGATAGAGATGGGAACCGTTCAAACTCCTTGTGTAAATGGTCTTCATCTAGTTGCCGGTATTTGTCTACAAAATGAAGGATACTGCGACAGCGAGCGATCCTCGCTATCTCTTCTAAGCTTGGTAAGACTTGCTCTTTCCTACAGTAGTCCAAGACTCTCAAGACTTGCTCATTTGATAAACCGGCTTCTTTTAATTTAAAGATTTCAAATTTCTCCATGGTCACCTTCTACTTCCTCTCACTTATTTATTCGAAAAAGAAAAGAAAAAAGCTCTATTTCTAGAACTTTTTTTGATATGTCGAAGAATAAAAGTAAGATGCGGCACCAATCA
>NZ_JVSR01000038.1:0-3756 GCF_001069785.1 Streptococcus parasanguinis | reverse complement strand
AAAATCGCTTAACTTATTTTACTTTAAAGTAGTTTGTCTACATTCTAAAAGTGCTAAGATGAAAATCTTAGCACTTTTTGATTTATTCAGGGTCTTCTGTGTGTGCGATTTCTGGTTTGACAAAGAGTCGCTCGTCACCCAGATCAATAAGGGATACTGGTGCTTCGTAAAACTGGCTAAGTACATGAGGAGTTAGGATGTTTTCCTTTGGCCCTTCTTCGACCACTTGGCCATGTTTGAGCAGGAGCACATGGGTCATATCTTTTGTAATTTCTTCTGCATGGTGGGTGACGTAGATCATGGTTGGCGCGTGATCCAGTTGTTTGATATGATGGATCTGACGGAGGAGCTTTTCTCTGGCAAAGAGATCCAATCCACTAGAAGCTTCATCAAAAATGATCAGATCTGGCTGGTCCATGAGGCTTCGTGCAATGAGAACGGTCTGCTTTTCTCCCTGGGAGAGCTCACGGTATTTGCGGCCGATCAAAGAGCTAGCCCCAATTGAAGTTAGCATATCCCGTGCCCAGTTCAGTTCTTCCTCCCCGTATGCAGCATATAAGATACTACTCTTGTATTGACCAGTTAGGACAATTTGCTCTGTCAAAAGATGTTCTGGCAGTCTTTCTGAAATAAAGGAGCTAACGATCCCAATACGCTTACGTAACTCAGGAATACCCCCTTCTCCAAAGCGGGTTCCAAGGACCGTTACCTGGCCAGAACTAGCCCAGTATTCAGACATGAGGAGTTTGAGGAGGGTCGATTTTCCTGCTCCATTTAAGCCTAAAATCGCCCAACATTCATTTTCTTTTACTTGCCAGTTAATCTCTTTTAAAAGGGCTTTTCCATTGCGGATCAAATTGACGTCTTGTAGTTCAATCAAATTATTCATAACTTCATCCTTTTGATTAAAATCCCCTTTATTCTATCATAAAATATGGTAGAATAGAAAACAGGAGGTAAGGAATGTTTCGAAATAGTAAATTGTTATTCTGGACATGTGAGATCTTATTATTGACGGTGATTTTCTATATTTGGAAATCAATGGGGACTTTAATTTCTCCATTTGTATCTGTTCTGAATACCATCCTCTTACCATTTTTAATTGCAGGTTTTTTATATTACATTACCAATCCGATTGTTGAATTGTTGGAAAAACACTTAAAAATCAAGCGTGTGTTTGGGATTTTGATCACCTTAGTCCTCTTGTTTGGGATCATTGGCTTAGGGATCTTTTATCTGCTCCCTATCTTGATCAATCAGTTAACCAGCTTGATCAATTCAACTCAAGGACTTTACTGGGAAGTTCAAAGTTTGGTTCGAAAACTCTCGACCAATCCTTTGTTCCAAAATGTGAATATCCAGTCGACGATTCAGCAGTTGAATCTCTCTTATATGGATATCCTACAAAATCTCTTGAATAGTGTGACCAACAGTTTAGGAAGTGTGGTTAACACCATTGTCAATACGGTCTTTATCTTGATCATGACCCCTGTCTTCTTGGTTTATTTCTTGGTCGATGGGAAGAAGTTATTACCGATGTTGGAGCGGACCATTTTACGCAATGACAAACTCCACATTTCAAGCCTCTTGATTAGTTTGAATGAAACGGTCTCTCGCTATATTAGTGGGATTTCGATCGATGCCTTTATCATTGGAACCCTAGCCTACATTGGCTATAGTTTTATTGGATTGAAGTACGCTTTGGTCTTTGCCATTTTTTCTGGATTAGCCAACCTCATTCCATATGTAGGACCAACCATCGGGTTGATTCCGATGATCATCACCTATGCCTTCACAGATATGGATATGATGATCAAAGCAGTCATTTACATGTTGATTATCCAGCAGATCGATGGGAATATTCTTTATCCGCGTATCGTTGGAGGCGTGATGAAGGTTCACCCGATTACCATTATGGTTCTCTTATTGCTCTCAAGTAATATTTACGGCATTATCGGGATGGTCGTTGCGATTCCAGTCTATTCGATTGGAAAAGAAATTGTAAAATTCTTGGTGAATCTTTATGATAACCACCGTGCTGCTAAGGAACAGAAGAAAAAAGAAGAATTTGGTATCATTAATAAATCATAGACTCTAGCGCCTATATGGGCCTTAGAGTCTTTTTTGTACATTTTTTTGAAAAATGCTGGAAAAAAGTCAACAAGTGCTATGAAATGTGTTAAAATATAAGTGATTTTGAAAGAAAATATGAAAAGGTAGGAAAAGATGAGACTGCTCTTATCGAAAAAACAGAGACGCCAATTGCAATTGTTGGAAATCCTGATTAAGGAAAAAAGATGGTTCCACTTGAAAGAGTTGGCCAAGCGTTTGGATTGTACAGAACGTTCGTTAAAAGAAGATTTGTCTAATCTTCGTAGTACATTTGATGACTTTTTAATTGAATCATCTACCAATGGGATCAAGATCAGTTATGAGGATTCGGTTGGGCTTGAGGTGATTTACCATCACTTTTTTAAAGAATCACAAGCCTTTGCTTTGATTGAATATCTCTTTTTCAACAAGGATGTTTCCAATGAATATATTTGCAGAAAGTTTGATTTGAGTTACCAATCTTTCTACCGCTTGATTCGGACGATTAATCAGAAGCTTCAAACCAAATACAATGTAAAGATTGATTTGAAACCCTTGAATCTTGTCGGGGATGAGATTGACGTTCGTTTCTTTTATGCCCAATATTTTGCAGAGCGTTATTACTACATGGAGTGGCCTTTCCCAGAATTTAAGGAAGAGGCGGTGACCGATTTGATCACCTTCTTCTTCAAGCTCTATGGCTATCCATTGACCTTCTCTGTACTCAGGTCTTATAAAGTTCTCTTGACAGTCTACTTGTCACGGATTAAGCAAGGTTACTTCATCGACATGCCAACGAACTATGATGTGTATAAGGACCAGTATCAAGGGGTGACCAATGTCGAGGAGATGTTGCGCTACTTTAGCTTGCAGTTGGGTGTCGAGTTGAATGAAAAAGTGCTGGAACAGTTCTTTATTATCTTTATTCAAGAGAATTTCTATTTCAGTCCAGAAAGCTTGATCGAAGCTGCAGAAACGGATCCTTATGCCAAAGAATCGACTAGACTCATCAAAGATATGTTCAAGGATCTATGCTATACCTATGATTTAGACATTGAAAATCTTGATGAGATGTTGATGCATGTCCATAACACGTCTCATCTCGATCGGAAGGAATTATTCTCTGAGTTTCTCTTGTTTGATACCAAGACCAATACCAACGAAGATTTCATGAGCATCTTCCCAGCCTTCTATGATGATTTGAAGGAGCATATCATCACTTATATGAAGACCATGAAGCATGATCTGAATGATGAGATCATCAAGCACATGATCTATACGGTCTATACTCACTGGGAACGTCTCTTACCACAGTTATTGCGTCGTCGGAAGTCTATTAAGGTCTTGATTATCAGTCGTTTTGACGATCACCATGCCAAATCCATGATCGATTTCCTTGATTTCTACTGTACGGATAACTTTGAATTTACGCAGATGATCAAGTACAATCTAACAGTAGATGATATTGAAGCTTCGGATGCAGATGTGGTGGTAGCCAACTTTATGATGCCTGAATTAAAGAAAAAACCATTTATTTGTACAAGTAGTCTCTCATCGCTTGAGCTGGTTGAAAAACTCAATGCCTTCTTTTATGATTTTACCAGTGCAGAACACTAAAGACAAAGTCTTCTTAGAAACTTTCCTTAGGTGAGTACGGACGTCAGC
>NZ_JVSR01000004.1:0-21270 GCF_001069785.1 Streptococcus parasanguinis | reverse complement strand
GCGCATGACTGTTAATCATGATGTCGTAGGTTCGAGTCCTACTGGCGGAGTATAGAATAAAAGAGATCAAGTAATTGATCTCTTTTTTTACTTTTCATTTTAGTGTTAATTAAAGCTCCGTTTAGTTAACGGAGCTTTTCTCTATTTAGTTATTTGGGAAAAATGCTTGATATAAGGCTTTAATTGCTTTTTCTTCTTGATCTTTACTTACAACGAACATAATGGAAACTTCACTAGAACCTTGAGAGATCATTTGAATATTCACTTCATTTTCTGATAGTGCTTTGGCTGCAGTGGCAGTAACCCCTACCTGACTCTTCATTTTCTCACCAACAATCATAATGATAGAAAGATCATGTTCAATTTCGGCTGTGTCAACTTCTAGCTTTTGTGTTAATTGTTTCAGAATCTCTTGTTCTTTGATTGGAGTCAGTTCACGTGAACGCAAAATGATGGATAAATCATCAATTCCTGTTGGCATATGTTCCCAACTGATATTGAGATCTTCTAAAATTTGAAGGACTTTTCGACCAAAACCGACTTCGCGGTTCATAAGGTATTTTGTAGTGTTAATACTAACGAATCCTGAATCACCTGCGATCCCTACAACAGTCACATGATCATTTGAATGTTCCAAAACAATGCGGGTTCCAGGGTGGTCTGGATTATTTGTATTTTTAATGACTAATGGAATTTTACCTCTGTATGCTGGAACAAGTGCTTCATCATGTAAGACTGAAAAACCAGCATAGGCTAATTCACGCATTTCTTTGTAGGTTAATTCAGGAATAGAATGTGGGTGTTTAATAATACCTGGATGTGCTGCAAAGATACCATTTACGTCTGTAAAGTTTTCATATAAGTCTGCTTTTACACCTGCTGCAATGATCGATCCAGTAATATCAGATCCACCACGAGAAAATGTACAAATGTCACCATCTTGAGTAACACCAAAGAATCCTGGAATGACAATCACTTCACTTGAATCTTTGAGTTCTTCAATTTTATCGTAACTAGATGGTAAAATACGAGCGTTGGAAGGTTCAGCAGTGACCGTAATTCCTGCTTCTTTTGGATGGATATATCTTGCTTCTAATCCATTTTGATTGAAATAAGCAGCAATGAGTTTAGCATTGTTATTTTCGCCTGCTGCTAGGAATGCATCGTATGTGAATGGATTTCCTTTTTTAGGTAAATTTGTTAAATCATAGATATCTTCAGCAATTTCTTGAATAATGGAATCTTTGAGATCCAATTCTTCTGTAATGGCCCGATAACGTTCAATAATCCACTGTTGTGTTTGTGTGACATCCTTATCTGAAGTAAATTCTTTATAATACCGGATCAGTGCATCTGTTACTTTTGTATCTTCTGCATTTCGCTTACCAGGAGCTGATACAACTACAAATCTTCTTTCTGGATCATCTTTAATGATATTAAGTACTTTTTTTAATTGTGGAGCTGATGCTAGAGAACTTCCACCGAATTTAGTTACTTTCATATTTTCTCCTTAATAGTTTCATTAGTACATTATACCAAACTTCAGTTGTTGATACAATGTATTTATAAATAGGGCATAGAATAGGTGGATCTTAAGAGGCTATAAATTGTCATGATTCAAATTTTACAATTTTGTTACATCTTATAGATATATTTTACTATTCTAATTTTTTATGGTATGATATGTTATAATTAAAAAGTTTTAAGATCAAAATATTTTATATTTAAACAAAAGGAGTCTATGATGTTTGAAACAATTTTGTATTCTGTCGAAAACGATCTCGCGTCAATTTCTTTAAATCGTCCTGAAGTTTCCAATGGTTTTAACATTCCAATGTGTCAGGAAATTTTAGCTGCCTTAGAAGATGCAGAAAAAAATGAGGAAGTAAAATTCATTATTCTATCAGCAGAAGGGAAAATCTTTTCAGTTGGTGGAGATTTGAGCGAAATGAAACGCGCAGTCGATGCAGATGACATCGAGTCTCTTGTTTTAATTGCTGAATTAGTTAATACTATTTCTAAGAAGATTAAGCAATTACCTAAGCCGGTTATTATGGTAGCTGATGGAGCGGTCGCAGGAGCGGCGGCCAACATAGCAGTAGCTGTTGATTTTTGTATTATTAGTGATCGTACTAAATTTATTCAAGCCTTTGTTGGGGTTGGTTTAGCACCAGATGCGGGTGGGTTATTCTTATTAGGAAAAGCTATTGGTATGTCTCGGGCTACTCATTTAGTAATGACGGGTGAAGCTTTGACCGCAGAAAAAGCATTGGAATATGGCCTAGCTTACCGTGTTTGTGAATCTGAAAAACTTGAGAAAACGGTTGATCAATTGCTTAAAAAATTAAGAAGAGGATCTTCAAATTCTTATGCTGCCATGAAAGAAATGGTTTGGGAAGCGTTCTTGAAAGAATGGGACCAATATGCGGGTCTTGAATTGGATTTGCAAAAGAAACTAGCATTTACAGAAGATTTCAAGGAAGGGGTTATTGCCTACTCCGAGAAACGTCGGCCACAATTTAAAGGAAAATAAATTTGTATTTTTTCTATGTTTTGTGAAAAAATGCTTGCAAATTATTTTCATTTTTGATAAAATTTGACTATCAAAGTAAAATTAGGAGGTGGAGTTTTGAATTACCAATTAGTTAATGACTATTTAACATCCATCTTTAATAATGTTTTGGTTATCGAGGAGACGAGCCTAAGAGCAAGTCGATTCAAGGATGTTTCTATTAAAGAAATGCATACAATCGATGTGATTGGTTCGACACCGAATGCAACCCCGAGTGATATTTCACGGGAGTTGATGGTGACTTTGGGGACTGTCACGACAAGTTTGAATAATCTTGAGCGCAAAGGGTATATCGAAAGAAGAAGATCGGAAGTTGATCGCCGGGTTGTACACTTGAGTTTAACGAAGAACGGTCGTCTACTTTATCGTCTTCATCAGCAATTCCATAAACGGATGGTCAACCAGATTATTGGAGATATGAGTCCTGAAGAGAAGAAAGTGATGCAAAAAGGATTGCAAAATCTGTATCGTTTCTTGGAGGAAATTAAATAATGGTCTTTGCTAAAATTAGTCAAGTTGCTCATTATGTACCTGACCAAGTCGTATCGAATGATGATTTAGCTGAGATTATGGATACAAGTGATGAATGGATCAGTAGTCGGACAGGCATTCTTCGTCGTCACATTTCAAGAGATGAGACGACCAGTGATCTTGCAACAGTTGTCGCACAAAGATTATTAGCAAAAGCAAACTTAGACGCTGAAGAAATTGATTTTATCGTTGTCGCTACAATTACTCCAGACAGCTTAATGCCATCGACCGCAGCCCGGGTACAAGCTAATATTGGAGCTTCTCGAGCCTTTGCTTTTGACCTGACTGCAGCATGTAGTGGATTTGTATTTGCATTAGCCACTGCTGAAAAATACATTTCTTCAGGGATGTACCGGCGAGGGATTGTGATCGGTAGTGAGACGCTTTCAAAAGTATTAGACTGGTCAGATCGCTCTACTTCAGTACTTTTTGGAGATGGAGCTGGCGGTGTCTTGCTTGAAGCGAGCGATCAAAAAACGTTTTTGTCTGAAAATCTCTTTACGGATGGTAGCCGAGGTTCTAGTCTTGAATCTTGCTATTTGGGTCTGTCTTCTCCTTATTCAGAGGAAGTTACCGATCGAAGATATCTGACGATGGATGGACGGGCAGTTTTTGATTTTGCTGTTCGTGATGTCACGAAAAGCATTCAAAAGATTATAGCAGACGCCTCTATGGAAGCAGAAGAGATTGACTATTTTCTGTTACACCAGGCGAATGACCGAATGTTAGATAAGATGTCAAAAAAACTGGGTGTCTCTAGAGAGAAGATCCCAGCAAATATGATGGAATATGGGAACACTAGTGCTGCTAGTATCCCCATTCTATTATCGGAGTGTGTGGAGAATCATCGAATCAAGATGGATGGAAGTCAAAAAATTCTTCTTACAGGATTCGGTGGAGGTTTGACATGGGGCACACTTCTTGTTACAATCTAGTTAAACATGTGGAAACACATTTTAAAAATTTATATATTATTTTTTAAGGAGGCCTGTCATGGCAGTATTTGAAAAAGTACAAGAAATTATCGTTGAAGAACTTGGTAAAGAACCATCAGAAGTAACTCTTGAATCTACATTCGAAGATTTAGAAGCTGATTCATTGGATTTGTTCCAAGTGATCTCTGAAATCGAAGATGCTTTTGATATCCAAATCGAAACTGAAGAAGGATTGTCTACAGTTGGTGATCTTGTCGCTTACGTAGAAGAAAAAACAAAATAATGATAGATGAGAGTATCGAAAGATATTCTCTCTTGTTTAGGTAATAGTTTGAGGCTCAAAGAAACAATCTTTCGAACTCAAACTATTACTTAAGCGAAAAAGAGGTAGGTATAATGCAAACACGAATTACTGAACTATTGAATATTAAATATCCAATCTTCCAAGGTGGGATGGCATGGGTCGCTGATGGTGATTTGGCCGGAGCAGTATCAAATGCTGGAGGTCTTGGAATCATTGGTGGTGGGAACGCTCCAAAAGAAGTTGTAAAGGCTAACATCGATAAGGTGAAGTCTATTACAGATAAACCTTTTGGTGTAAATATCATGCTTTTGTCCCCATTTGCGGATGACATTGTTGACCTGGTGATTGAAGAAGGTGTAAAAGTTGTTACAACTGGTGCTGGAAATCCAGGGAAATACATGGATCGTTTCCATGAAGCAGGGATCACTGTAATTCCAGTGGTTCCGTCTGTTGCACTTGCAAAACGGATGGAAAAATTGGGCGCTGATGCAGTGATTGCAGAAGGAATGGAAGCTGGAGGTCACATTGGTAAATTGACGACCATGACCCTGGTTCGCCAAGTGGTTGAAGCTGTTTCTATTCCAGTAATTGGTGCTGGAGGAGTCGCTGATGGTGCCGGTGCTGCAGCTGTCTTTATGTTAGGTGCAGAAGCTGTTCAGGTGGGAACTCGTTTCGTGGTTGCAAAAGAATCCAATGCTCACCAAAACTTTAAGAATAAAATCTTGAAAGCAAAAGATATCGATACTGTAGTTTCTGCATCTGTTGTTGGACACCCTGTTCGTGCGATCAAAAATAAATTGGCTTCTGCCTATAACCAAGCTGAAAAAGATTTCTTGGCAGGTAAGAAGACTCAAGAAGAAATTGAAGAATTAGGAGCAGGAGCCCTTCGCAACGCTGTTGTTGATGGAGATGTTGACAATGGATCTGTAATGGCAGGCCAAATTGCTGGTCTTGTAAGCAAGGAAGAAACTTGTGCTGAAATTCTAGAAGATATCTATTATGGGGCAGCTAAAGTGATCCAAAGAGCAGCTGCTCGTTGGGCAAATGTAAAAGTCTAGTAACATCGAAAGGATTAGGATAGTGACAAAACGTGCGTTCTTATTTGCTGGTCAAGGGGCTCAGAAATTGGGCATGGCGAGCGATTTGTATGCGGCTTATCCCGTTGTCAAAGAGACATTTGATACGGCTAATCGTATTCTCGGTTATGATTTACGTGAATTGATTGATTCTAACGAAGAAAAATTGAATCAGACACGTTATACTCAACCAGCTATTTTGACAACGTCAGTAGCCATTTATCGTCTTTTAGTAGAAAATGGTATCACTCCTGATATTGTTGCCGGCCTTTCTTTGGGGGAATACTCTGCCCTGGTTGCTGCTAGAGTTCTTTCATTTGAAGATGCAGTAGCTTTGGTTGCAAAACGTGGCGAATTCATGGAAACGGCGGCTCCTGCAGGAAGTGGGAAAATGGTAGCTGTTATGAATACTAATCCAAGTTTGATTGAAGAAATCTGTCAACAAGCATCTGAAAAGGGTGTAGTGACACCAGCTAACTACAATACACCCGCACAGATTGTGATTGGTGGTGAGGTTGCGGCTGTGGACTATGCTGTGGAACTTTTGAAGGAAGCAGGTGCCAAACGCTTGATCCCTTTGAATGTGTCAGGTCCATTCCACACAGCCTTACTGGAATCTGCTAGTCAAAAATTGGCAGCTGAACTAGAAAAAGTATCATTTAATGATTTTGATCTTCCTTTAGTTGGGAATACAGAAGCTACTATCATGAAGTCAGAAGATGTGAAAGCACTTTTGGCCCGTCAAGTAAAAGAACCGGTTCGTTTCTATGATTCAATTGCTACGATTCAAGAATTTGGTGTAGATGAGGTCATCGAGATCGGACCTGGAAAAGTCTTGTCGGGATTCTTGAAGAAAATTGATAAAACTCTTCCAACTCATAACGTCGAAGATCAGGCTAGTCTAGATGCACTTCTGAATGCTTAAAACGAGGTAAAGATGGAACTTAAGAATAAAAATGTTTTTGTAACAGGTTCAACACGCGGAATTGGATTGGCTGTGGCTCATAAATTTGCGAGTCTCGGTGCTAATATTGTTTTGAACGGCCGTTCAGAAATTTCAGAGGATTTATTAGCTCAGTTTGCTGATTATGGTGTGACTGTTGTTGGTATTTCTGGAGATATTTCGAATGGGGCAGATGCTCAGCGTATGGTAGCTGCAGTAATTGAAAAGCTTGGAAGTGTTGATGTTTTGGTCAATAACGCTGGCATCACAAACGACAAGTTGATGTTGAAAATGACTGAAGAAGATTTTGAACGGGTCTTGAAAATCAACCTGACCGGTGCCTTTAATATGACTCAAGCTGTCTTAAAACCTATGTCTAAAGCTCGTCAAGGTGCCATTATCAACATGTCCTCTGTAGTGGGTCTTATGGGGAATATTGGTCAAGCGAACTATGCAGCTTCAAAAGCTGGATTGATTGGTTTTACCAAATCCGTTGCGCGTGAAGTTGCGGCTCGTGGGGTTCGTGTGAATGCCATTGCACCTGGTTTTATTGAATCAGATATGACAGACGCTATTCCAGAGAAAATGAAAGACGCCATGCTAGCGCAAGTGCCAATGAAACGAATTGGTCAAGCTGAAGAAGTGGCAGAAGTTGCGGCTTTCTTGGCAGGTCAAGAATATTTAACTGGTCAAACAATTGCCATTGATGGCGGAATGACTATGCAATAAGGCGCTATCTGGTCTAGAACTAATTACTTTAATATCCATCCGACAAAAGGAGAATATATATGTCTACAAATCGTGTTGTTGTTACAGGTTACGGTGTAACCTCACCAATCGGAAATACACCAGAGGAGTTCTGGAATAGCCTTCATGAAGGAAAAATTGGAATCAAGCCCATTACGAAATTTGATGCTTCCGAAATTCCAGTCTTTAATGCTGGTGAAATTCAAGATTTCCCATTCGATAAATATTTTGTGAAAAAAGATCAAAACCGTATGGATACTTACTCATTGTATGCAATCTATGCTGCGATGGAAGCTATTGAAAATTCAGGCTTGAATATGGAAGAAGAAAACCGCGATCGTGTAGGTGTGATTGTCTCATCTGGTATCGGTGGTTTGCAAGAATTGGAAGATCAAATTATCCGTATGCATGAACGTGGAATGAAGAGAATCCAACCAATGTTTATCCCTAAAGCTCTTTCAAATATGGGTGCTGGGAATATTGCGCTTAAAATTGGCGCACAAGGGGTATGTAAATCAGTGACAACTGCCTGTGCCTCTGCCAATGATGCTATCGGTGAAGCCTTCCGCGAAATTAAATTTGGGTTCCATGATGTTGTTTTAGCCGGTGGTTCAGAAGCTTCAATTACTAGAATTGGTATCGGTGGTTTCAACGCTCTTACGGCCCTTTCAACAACAGAAGACCCAGAACGTTCCTCTATTCCATTTGATAAAGACCGTAATGGTTTTGTGATGGGGGAAGGTGCAGGGGTTCTTGTCATCGAAAGTTTGGAACATGCCCAAAAACGTGGTGCTAATATTTTAGCTGAGATTGTTGGTTACGGATCAAACTGTGATGCTTACCACATGACAACACCAACTCCAGACGGTTCAGGAGCTGCTAAAGCGATTAAATTAGCGATCAATGAAGCAGGTATCAAGCCTGAAGATGTTGACTATGTCAATGCCCATGGTACCTCTACACCTGCCAATGAGAAAGGTGAAAGCGGAGCTATTGTTTCTGTACTTGGTAAAGAAGTTCCTGTATCATCGACTAAATCATTTACAGGACACTTGCTTGGTGCTGCTGGTGCGGTTGAAGCGATTGCTACCATCGAAGCGATTCGTCACAGTTTTGTACCAAAAACTGCTGGTACTAAAGAATTATCTGACTATATCGAAGCAAACGTTGTTTATGGTGAAGGCCAAGAAGCGGATATTCAGTACGCTATCTCAAATACCTTTGGTTTTGGAGGACACAATGCTGTTCTGGCCTTTAAACGTTGGGAGGGTTAATTCATGAATATTTCTGAAATCAAAGATTTGTTGGCTCAATTTGATGCGTCAACTTTGCGTGAATTCTCATATAAAAATAACGGCGAAGAATTGAATTTGAGTAAAAACCAAACTAGTTCAGTTGCGGCTACACCGGTAGCCCCTGCGGTTGAAGTGGTAGCGGCCCCTCAAACTCCTGCAGTAGCCCCTGTTGTTGAAGCACCAGCAACTCCAGCTGTAGCGGCTGAAACAGTTGCTGCTCCAGCTCAAGAGGCTGAAGGTGATGTCGTTGAAAGTCCATTGGTTGGTGTGGCTTACTTGTCACCAGCTCCGGATAAACCAGCCTTCGTATCTGTAGGAGACAAGGTCACTAAGGGTCAAACACTCTTAATTATCGAAGCCATGAAAGTGATGAATGAAGTCCCAGCACCTAAAGATGGGGTGGTCACTGAAATTTTGGTAACGAATGAAGAAATGGTTGAATTTGGAAAAGGATTGGTTCGAATTAAATGACAATTGATATAAATGCTATTCGTGAGGCTTTGCCGCATCGTTACCCAATGCTTTTGGTGGATCGCGTTTTAGAAACAAGCGAAGATACGATTGTTGCCATTAAAAACGTGACAATTAATGAACCATTTTTTAATGGACATTTTCCACAGTATCCTGTTATGCCAGGTGTTCTCATCATGGAAGCTTTGGCACAAACAGCAGGTGTACTAGAGTTGTCAAAACCTGAAAATAAAGGGAAATTAGTCTTTTATGCAGGGATGGACAAGGTGAAGTTTAAAAAACAAGTCGTTCCAGGAGATCAACTGGTGATGACAGCTACTTTTGTCAAACGTCGTGGAACAATTGCTGTTGTTGAAGCGAAAGCAGAGGTAGATGGTAAGCTTGCAGCTTCAGGAACACTTACTTTTGCAATTGGAAATTAAGAAAGGCCTATCTATGTTTCGTAAGATCTTAATCGCCAATCGTGGTGAGATTGCAGTTCGCATTATTCGTGCAGCTCGTGAACTTGGCATCGAGACGGTTGCGGTGTATTCTACTGCTGATAAAGAAGCCTTGCATACCTTACTAGCGGATGAAGCAGTCTGTATTGGACCTGCTAAATCAACAGAATCTTATTTGAATATGAGTGCCGTCTTATCTGCAGCTGTTTTAACTGGAGCAGAAGCTATCCATCCTGGTTTTGGATTTTTAAGTGAAAACTCTAAATTTGCAACCATGTGTGAGGAAGTTGGTATTAAATTTATCGGACCTTCTGCTAAAGTCATGGATATGATGGGGGATAAGATTAATGCTCGTAAACAGATGATCAAAGCAGGAGTACCCGTTATTCCTGGATCAGATGGTGAAGTGTATACTACTGAAGAAGCTCTCGAGATTGCAGAGCGTATTGGTTACCCTGTGATGTTGAAAGCATCTGCAGGAGGCGGTGGTAAGGGAATTCGGAAGGTTGAAAAACCAGAAGATTTGGTTGCTGCTTTTGAATCTGCTTCCTCAGAAGCTCAAGCTGCTTTTGGAAATGGTGCCATGTATATGGAACGGGTGATTTATCCGGCACGCCACATTGAAGTACAGATTTTAGCGGATCAGCATGGACATGTTATTCACTTAGGTGAACGCGATTGTTCTCTTCAACGAAATAACCAAAAAGTTCTAGAAGAATCCCCTTCGATTGCTATTGGAAAAACGCTTCGTGATCGGATTGGTTCTGCAGCTGTTCGTGCAGCTGAATCAGTTGGGTACGAGAATGCTGGAACGATTGAATTCTTGTATGATGAAGGCAAGGGTGAGTTCTACTTTATGGAAATGAATACCCGTGTGCAAGTGGAGCATCCTGTCACAGAATTTGTAACAGGAGTTGATATCGTTAAGGAACAGATTAAAATCGCAGCTGGCCAAGAATTATCCGTTACTCAAGAGGATATTGTCATTAAAGGCCATGCGATTGAATGCCGGATCAATGCGGAAAATCCTTCCTTCAACTTTGCACCAAGCCCAGGTAAGATCACTAATCTCTATCTTCCAAGTGGTGGGGTTGGCTTGCGTGTGGATTCTGCTGTGTATCCTGGTTATACGATTCCGCCATACTATGATAGTATGATTGCCAAGATCATTGTCCATGGGGAAAATCGCTTTGATGCACTGATGAAAATGCAGCGTGCTCTTTATGAGTTGGAAATCGATGGTGTCACAACCAATAGCAGTTTCCAGTTGGATTTGATTTCAGATTCACATGTGATCGCTGGTGATTATGACACTGCATTTTTGATGGAACAATTCCTTCCAAATTATAATAAGGAATGATGAAAAAGCCTGGACTTGTGAGGGAAGTATGAATATCATCTTCACAGTTTCAGGCTTTTATAGTAATGCTTCAGATACTGTAGCATATTATAAGGAGTAAGTAATGGCATTATTTTCTAAAAAAGATAAATATATTCGGATCAATCCGAATAGGTCAGCCTGGAAGGAGCCTCAGCCAAAACCTGAAGTTCCTGATGAACTATTTTCACAATGCCCAGGTTGTAAACATACCATTTACCAAAAGGATTTAGGTAGTGAGCGTGTCTGCCCGAATTGTGGCTATACCTTCCGTATTTCTGCTAAAGAACGCTTGGCGCTGACAGTGGATCCAGCTAGCTTTGAAGAAATGTTTACAGGAATCGAAACGACAGATCCTTTGAATTTTCCAAATTATAAGAAGAAACTAGCAGCAGTGCGGGAAATGACAGGATTGGATGAAGCTGTCCTGACTGGAACTGCCTTGATTAAAGGGCAAAAAGTTGCGCTTGGGATCATGGATTCCAACTTTATCATGGCTTCAATGGGTTCTGTAGTAGGCGAAAAAATTACTCGTTTATTTGAATTTGCGACAAAAGAAAAATTGCCAGTTGTTCTTTTTACCGCTTCCGGTGGTGCTCGGATGCAAGAAGGAATCGTGAGTTTGATGCAAATGGCAAAAATTTCTGCAGCTGTTCAACGCCATTCCAAAGAAAAATTATTCTATTTGACGGTATTGACAGATCCGACAACCGGTGGGGTAACGGCTTCATTTGCTATGGAAGGTGATATTATCATGGCAGAGAGTCAGGCCTTGGTTGGTTTTGCTGGTCGACGCGTGATTGAATCAACTGTGCGTGAACAATTGCCAGATGATTTCCAAAAAGCAGAATTTCTACAAGAACATGGATTTGTTGACTTGATCGTGGAGAGAAGTCAAATCCGAGCGACAGTTGGACAATTATTAGCCCTTCATGGAGGTAAACATGAGTAAAATAACACAGATTATTAAAGAAGCACGTGACCAAGGAAGATTGACTGCGCTTGATTTTGCTCAAGGAATTTTTGATGATTTTATCGAATTACATGGAGATCGAAACTTCCGTGATGATGGTGCGGTGATTGGTGGGATTGGACGCTTAGGCGATCAAACGGTTACAGTCGTTGGAATCCAAAAAGGAAAAAATCTTCAGGATAATCTAAAACGTAATTTTGGGCAACCACATCCAGAAGGCTATCGAAAAGCTTTGCGCCTCATGAAGCAAGCGGAGAAATTTGGTCGTCCAGTTGTGACCTTTATCAATACAGCGGGTGCTTATCCTGGTGTTGGTGCTGAAGAACGAGGACAAGGTGAAGCCATTGCCCGTAACCTCATGGAAATGAGTGATTTAAAAGTTCCGATTATCGCGATTATCATCGGAGAAGGTGGCTCTGGTGGTGCCTTGGCTCTTGCTGTAGCAGATAAGGTCTGGATGCTTGAGAACTCCATCTATGCGGTCTTGAGTCCAGAAGGTTTTGCCTCTATTCTTTGGAAAGATGGAAGTCGTGCCATGGAAGCAGCAGAGTTGATGAAGATTACTTCTCACGAATTGTTAAATATGGAAATTGTCGATAAGGTGATTCCCGAGCATGGATTTTCAAATGGAGAACTACTGGCTCAAGTGAAGAAGGAATTACAGGAAGAGTTAAAGGTTTTACAAGCCTTACCTCTCGAAGAGCTTCTGGAGCAACGCTACCAACGTTTTCGTAAATATTAAAAAACTGAGCTTGCAATTTGCAAGTCTCAGTTTTTTTAAACTTTATTTTGGTGCGATGACTTCTGCGCCACCCATGTATGGTCGAAGGACTTCTGGAATGGTCACAGAACCGTCTTCGTTTTGGTAGTTTTCAAGAATAGCAGCGACGGTACGTCCGACAGCTAACCCTGAACCGTTCAAAGTGTGAAGGAGTTTTACCTTGCCATCTGCTTCATCACGGTAGCGGATTTGCGCACGGCGAGCTTGGAAATCTTCTGTATTAGAACAGCTTGAGATTTCACGGTAGGTGTTTTGCGCTGGAATCCATACTTCCAAGTCATAAGTCTTGGCAGCTGAGAAGCCCATGTCTCCCGTTGAGAGAGCTACCACACGGTATGGAAGGTTGAGTTTTTGAAGGATATTTTCAGCATTGACAACCATTTTTTCCAATTCATCATATGATTCTTCTGGTTTGGCAAATTTCACCATTTCAACCTTATGGAATTGGTGCAAACGGATCAAGCCACGGGTATCACGACCGGCTGAACCAGCTTCTGAACGGAAAGATGGACTCATAGCGGTGAAGTAGATTGGAAGGTCTTTCCCATCAAGAATTTCATCGCGGTAGTAGTTCGTCAAAGGAACTTCAGCTGTTGGAATGAGGACATAATTGGTATCGCTAAGTTCAAAAGTGTCTTCCTTGAATTTTGGATACTGACCAGTACCAAACATAGAATCATGGTTGACCATGTAAGGAGGGATGACTTCAGTGTAGCCTTCCTTGCCATGTTCGTCCAACATGAAGTTGTAGATAGCGCGTTCTAAGCGAGCTCCAAGTCCTTTGTAGAAGAGGAAACGAGCACCAGTGACTTTAGCCCCGCGTTCCCAGTCAAGGATATCAAGGTCTTCTCCTAAATCCCAGTGAGCTTTTGGTTCAAAGCCAAATTCGCGCGGTGTTCCCCAACGGCGAACCTCAACGTTGTCATCCTCATCTGCTCCAACAGGGACACTATCAGCAGGGATGTTTGGAAGGGTAGTAGTGAATTCAGTTAATTTGGCATCGATTTCAGCCAATTCTGTATCCAATGCTTTGACCTCTGCAGAGAGAGTTTGCATGGCAGCAATCTTATCATCTGCATTTTCCTTGTTGCGCTTAGCTTGTGCGATTTCAGCAGATACGGTGTTGCGCTCTGCTTTGAGATTTTCTACTTTGACTAAGATGTCTCGACGTTTGGCATCGATTTCTTTCATTTCATTCAAAATAGCCGCATCTACTCCACGTGTTGCCAATTTTTTTGCAACTGCATCAAAGTCTGTACGAATCCGTTTAATATCTAACATAGCTTCTCCTTTAACAAAAAACACACCTGTTACAGTGTTGGAGTGGCAGAGCCACGGTTCCATCCAACTTCACAGGTGTGCACTTGATTCGATATTGTATTTTAAAGAAACGGTAGAATTTCAATTAAGATTTCTATCTGCTCGCAGCAACCGCAGACTTTCTGAAAGAGACTCTTAACTTACTTATCCGTTTGCGTCTATTATACAAGAAAAGATTCTATTTTGCAAATAGATTTTTAATTTTAGCCGTGATGATTTGGATCAACGTAGGAAGTTTGACAATTTTATCATTTCCTAGATGTTCCCGAGCAATCTTTAAAATTTTTCCAGAGTCTTTTGAAGCAAAGAGAAATTTTGATTCTCTGGTATAGATTTCAAAATGGCGGCTAATTTTACGTCCGGATACATTGGCTCCGATTCGCTCGATTTCTTGCCAGGGAATTTGGATGTAGTCTTCTACATTTGCATCCGCATAAAATTCAAAAGCGGCATTCCCGACTAGGATTTTTCCAACCTTTCCCCCCACTCCAAGGTAAGAAACCCCTGTAGTATGGAATTCAACGGTTTTATTCAATGATTGAGCCATGAGATCCTCCTGTATTGCTGTTCACTCCATTATATCATAATAAAAAGAAGGCCGAAACCTTCTTTTTAGTTGATCTTTGCTTACATCAAGCCAGCAACGTGTGCTAGTACACCGATTACAAAGAGAGCGATGATGATGGTGATTGGAGATACTTTTTTCTTCAACAACCACATACAAGCAAAAGTAAGAAGTAATCCCATCAAACCAGGAATCAATGAATCCAAGTTTTGTTGGAAAGTTGTAACTTTTTCAGGTGTTTGAGATAGGCCTGAACCAACTTGAGCGAAGGCTTCTTGGATACCCTTGTATCCTTCAGGAAGTTTATCCCAGTGGATATAAGCTTTGTCGTCTAATTTGACAGAAGAAACATTGAAGACGAATTTAATAGATACCCAACGTTCTACCAAGACAGCGAGCATGAACATCCCAAGGATAGAAGCCCCTTTAGTGATGTCTTGCAAGATCCCACCAGACATATCTTTGGTAATTTCAGAACCTGCTTTGTAACCAAGTTCTTGCGTGTACCACAAGAAGGCCATACGAATCGCATTCCATGCGATAAAGAAGATGAGTGGGCCAAGGATGTTACCAGACGCAGCAAGTGATGCACCAAGGGCACCAAGGATAGGACGTACTGTAAACCAGAAGACTGGATCTCCGATACCCGCCAAAGGACCCATCATACCAATTTTAACCCCTTGGATGGCAGCATCGTCAATAGCGGCACCGTTTGCTCTTTCTTCTTCAAGAGCAAGCGTTACCCCGATGATAGGAGCGGCAACGTATGGGTGAGTGTTAAAGAATTCCATGTGACGCTCAAGAGCAGCCGCTTGGTCTTCTTTCTTCGTATAAAGTTTTTTGATAGCTGGGATCAATGAGTATGCCCAACCCAAGTTTTGCATCCGTTCATAGTTCCAAGAACCTTGCAAGAAGGTTGAACGCCACCAAACCTTTTGACGATCTGATTTAGATAATTGTAATTTTTCAGTCATGATAGTGTCACACCTTTCTTAATAGTCTTCGAGAATGTCGCCAATTGGATCGTTAGAAGTAGCGGCACCGCCACCTCCATTGCCACCTTTCTTAGAAAGAGTAAGGTAGATCAAGGCAAGGGCAACACCAATTGCTCCAAGGGCGATCAAGGTCAATTGGCTAACAGCTGCAAGAGCAAAACCGATGGCAAAGAATGGCCATACTTCACGGCTCGCCATCATGTTGATAACCATGGCATAACCAACGGCTACAACCATACCACCACCGATTTGCATTCCATCAGAGAGCCATTTTGGCATTTGTTCAAGAGCAGTTTTGACAGTTTCAGCAGGAATCATCAACAAGAGGGCTGCAGGAATGGCGATACGAAGACCTTGAAGAAGAAGGGCCACAAAGTGAGCGCGTTCTACACCTTTGATATCCCCTTTTCTAGCAGCAGCGTCGGCAGTGTGAACCAAACCAACGGAAAGGGTACGGACGATCATGGTCAAGAAAAGACCAGCAACTGCAAGTGGAATAGCGACACTTTGAGCGACAGCGATTCCTTTTGTACTGAAGTCTCCCCCAAGTACCATGATGATGGCAGCAGCGACAGATGCAAGGGCAGCATCGGGTGCAACTGCGGCACCAATGTTTGCCCACCCAAGTGCAATAAATTGAAGTGAACCACCAAGCATAATGCCAGCAGTCAAATTACCTGTTACCAAACCGATTAAGGTACAAGCAACAAGGGGTTGGTGGAATTGGAATTGGTCAAGGATACCTTCAAGACCTGCTAAGAAGGCAACAACGACCACTAATACCATAGAAATAATAGACATGTTTAAAATCCTTTCGTAAGTAATCGATTATTGAACGTTAGCTTTGTTAATTAAGTCAAACAAATCTTTCTTAGAGTCATTTGGCACTTTACGGACGTCAAATTCTACTCCAAGATCACGCATTTTTTCAAATGTAGCTACGTCATCTTTATCCATTGACAACACATTGTTAACCATGGTTTTACCAGTTGAATGGGCCATTGAACCAACGTTCAAGGTTTTAATCGGAACACCACCCTCGATGGCGCGAAGAGCATCTTGAGGTGTTTCAAATAAGATCAAAGCATGGGTATTTCCAAAACGTGGATCTTTTGCAACGTCGATCAATTTTTGAATTGGGACAACGTTTGCTTTCACACCATTTGGTGCCGCTTGTTTGATCAATTCCTTACGGAGTTCATCTTTGGCAACAGAATCTGAAGCAACAATGATCCGATCGGCTTTTGAATCAGGTGTCCAAGCAGTTGCGACTTGTCCATGAAGAAGACGTGTATCTAAGCGGGCAAGGTTAATCTTGAGTTTTCCATCTCCGATAACTGTTCCCTCTGGAATAGCAGCTTGGGCTACAGGAGCAGCAGCGGCTGTACTAGCTTCTTCAACAGGATTCAATTCTTCTGGAAGGGCTTTGACACCGTCTTTTGCTTCCTTGATGATGTTTGCAGCGACTTGATCAACGCCGGCATTTGCATCCATCAAACGTTCTGTATAAGCTTGAATCAACATCGGAAGGTTCAATCCTGTGATGATCGCAAATTTACGATCTGGATTTTCTCCCATGACGCGACTTGCTTGGTTAAATGGAGAACCACTCCAAAGGTCAGCCAAAACCAAGACTTCATCTTCTGCATCAAATGCGGCAACAGCTGCATTAAATTTAGCATAGAGATCATCCGGGCCTTCACTTGGCATGAACGTAACCACTTGAACTTTCTCTTGATCCCCAAAGATCATCGAGCCGGATTGGTGGATTCCAGCTGCAAATTCACCGTGGCTAGCAATAATGATACCAATACTCATTATTGACATTCCTCCTTATAAAATTTGTTTGACTTTCAGTTTAAGAAAACTTTAAGCTACTTTATTATAAATCGTTTCCACACTTAAGTCAATTTTTCTATCAAAAACTCGATATAAAAGCATTAATTTATTATATTAAATTATCGTTGAATAAAAATTGAATGCTCTTGAATGGCTCTTGTTTATTAGTTGATGATGGCAGAAGAAAGCAATGATATGTAGGTTTCATAGGATTTGAATTTCAATAAAAATATTCCAACAATCGATCTATATCCGCAAAAATAAAAAATAAATATATAATAAATTGTAAAATAGAATGATTGAGAGCACTCAAAAAGACTAGCCCAGTTGGGCTAGTCCTGTAGGTTCAGTTGTTTAGTTTGTAAAGTCAAGTACCATACGTCCTTGAATGGTTCCAGCTTCCATTTCGTCAAAGACTTTGACTGCATCTTCTACTGGACGTTTTTGAACGACAGGGACTACCAAGCCTTCTGCACCAAATTGGAAGGCTTCTTCCAAGTCTTTACGAGTTCCTACAAGAGAACCAATGACTTGGATACCATCTAATACAGTTTTCACAATGCTGAGGTCCATCATTTCAGAAGGAAGACCAACTGCAACCACGCGGCCGCCTGCACGAACAGAATCTACTGCTTGGTTGAAAGCTACTTTAGAAACAGCTGTTACGACAGCAGAGTGAGCTCCACCATTTGTTTTTTCTTTAATCAATCCTGGGACATCTTCAACTTCGCGACCGTTGATGACAAAGTCTGCACCAACTTCTTTCGCCAATTCTAGTTTATCATTGTTGATATCGACAGCGATGACATGTGCGTTGAAGACTTTCTTAGCATATTGAACAGCCAAGTTTCCTAGTCCACCAGCTCCATAGATAACAATCCATTGTCCTGGTTCAGCTTTGGCTTCTTTGATGGCTTTATAAGTGGTAACACCTGCACACGTAATAGAAGATGCTTGGGCTGGATCTAATCCTTCAGGTACTTTCACTGCGTAATCTGCAGTAACGATACATTGTTCAGCCATCCCTCCATCAACAGAGTAACCAGCATTTTTTACAGTACGGCAAAGAGTTTCACGACCAGTTGTACAGTATTCACAAGTTCCACATCCCTCGAAGAACCATGCGACACTGACACGATCCCCAACTTTTAGGCTCTTGACATCTGGAGCAACTTCTTTAACAATACCGATTCCTTCGTGTCCAAGAACACGGCCTGGAACTTTACCGAAGTCCCCGTGAGCAACGTGCAAGTCAGTGTGGCAGACACCACAGTATTCGATTTGAACAAGTGCTTCCCCTGTTTCAAGTGGACGCATGTCTTTGTTTGCAACGATTTCAACACCAGTACCTTCTGGATTTACAACAACAGCTTTCATTTTGTTCCTCCTTAAGTGAACGAGAAGCGGTTTAAAATTTTTGAAAGCGCTTCTTTAATAACTATGTTAATAATATCACAAACCAGATGACGAGGCAATGAAAAAAATGGAAAAAAGGGGCGGTATTGATTAACCGATTAAGGATTTGGCGCAGAAAAAGACATGAGGGGATAACTCATGTCTGTTAGTTTTATAAGAATAATTGAATGAGTTGGCGCGCGACACCATCTTCGTTATTTGTGAAATCTGTGACGGAGTCTGCATAAGGGAGAAGGACGGAGCTAGCATTTTTCATAGCGTATCCATGACCAGCGAGAGCTAGCATGTCAGTATCGTTGTGCTCGTCTCCAAAGGCAATCAAATCCTTCTGATCCATATTGAGTTTATCCAGAAGGTAGGTCAGAGCAGAAGCTTTGGTCACATTTTTTGGATTGCATTCCAGAATATTTAAGGGACCACCCCAAGTATTGATAGACAGATTGTAGTCATAATGCCGATTCATTTCATCTGCCAGAGCATATTTGTCTTCCGCTTTCGTTTGAAAGAGGATACAGTTTGGGTCGCTCGTTACCCGTTCGGGGTTGAATTGATTTTCTGGTTGGAAAGATTCAATCCCGAATAATTTAGGATCTGCAACATGCTCATTTGGATCGGTAATAAAGAATTTATTGCGGTATTCGCCTGCTATAAAGTCCGCTTGGATAGTGTCTCGGTTAGCGACCATATCTAACAGGTATTTTTTATCTAAAGTCAAACATTGTTCATCTGCCCATTTTTTCTCAGGTAGATGCGTAAGGGAGCCGTTAAAATTGATCATCGGAGTATCTAGCTCTAGTTGTTTGTAATAGGTATGTGCCATACGGTAAGGGCGGCCTGTTGTAATAATGACTTTATGGCCAAGAGCACTAATTTTTTTTATCGTATCAATGGTAAAGTCGCTCAATTTGCTTTCGGAATTTAAGAGAGTGCCGTCTAGATCTAGAGCGATCATCTTTTTATGCATATTTCAGTTCCTTTCGAGAAGAATGAGACCATTATATCAGAAAAATCGGAAAAGCGCTCAAAAATCGAGAAGAGAAGTAGGATTTCTTGAAAGGCGAAAGATCTTTTGGTAAAATAGAAATAACGTTCGCAAATTGATTGGGAGCGAGAATGATGAAAAAGGAGTTTATTCTGAAATGGATAAGTTTTTTAAACTTTCAGAACATGGAACCACTGTTCGAACAGAGGTTCTTGCTGGTTTGACAACCTTTTTTGCGATGAGTTATATCCTCTTCGTAAACCCTCAAATGTTGTCACAAACAGGTATGCCAGCTCAAGGGGTCTTCCTTGCAACGATTATTGGATCCGTTGTCGGAACCTTGATGATGGCTTTTTATGCCAATTTACCTTATGCACAAGCACCTGGGATGGGCTTGAATGCCTTCTTTACCTTTACCGTTGTATTTGGTATGGGCTACTCATGGCAGGAAGCTTTGGGAATGGTCTTCATTTGTGGTGTGATCTCATTGATTATCACATTGACAAATGTTCGGAAGATGATCATCGAATCGATTCCGACCGCTCTTCGCTCTGCTATTTCAGCTGGGATCGGGATTTTCTTGGCCTATGTTGGAATTAAGAATGCGGGATTTTTGAAATTCACGATTGACCCTCATACCTATACAGTGGTTGGAGAAGGAGCAGATAAGGCGAATGCAACGATCTCAGCCAATGCATCTGCTGTTCCTGGATTGGTTGATTTTAACAATCCGGCTGTCCTCTTGGCTCTTGTTGGTCTTGCGATTACTATTTTCTTTGTTGTCAAAGGGATTAAGGGAGGAATTATCCTTTCTATCTTAGCAACGACTGTGCTTGGAATTCTCATCCATGTGGTTGATATCACTAAAATCGACTTTGCAAGTAATCATCTAGGAGCTGCCTTTAATGATTTAGGCAAGATCTTTGGTCAAGCTTTGGGATCAAAAGGATTGGGTTCTTTGATTTCCAATACGTCTCGTTTGCCTGAGACCTTAATGGCAATCTTAGCCTTCTCCTTGACGGATATTTTTGATACAATTGGAACTTTAATCGGTACGGGTGAAAAAGTTGGGATTGTTGCGACAAATGGGGAAAACCATCAATCAGCGAAATTAGATAAGGCCCTCTATTCAGACCTTGTAGCGACTTCAGTCGGAGCTATTGCAGGAACTTCAAACGTAACGACGTATGTTGAATCTGCAGCTGGTATTGGAGCTGGTGGACGCACTGGTCTGACAGCCTTGGTTGTAGCGATCTGTTTTGCTATTTCAAGTCTCTTTAGTCCGTTGTTGGCGATTGTACCGACCGCTGCCACAGCCCCAATTTTGATTGTTGTTGGGATCATGATGTTGAGTGGCTTGAAAAATATCCATTGGGAAGATATGTCAGAAGCAGTTCCTGCTTTCTTCACCTCTATCTTTATGGGCTTCAGCTACTCGATTACACAAGGGATCGCTGCTGGATTTATCACCTATAGCTTAGTGAAAGTGGTTAAAGGAGAAGCCAAAGAAGTGCACAGCATGATTTGGATCCTAGATGTTCTCTTTATTTTAAACTACGTTAGCATGGCCTTGAATTAAGTATCAGAAAAGTGCCAAAAAGGAATGGGAGTTGTCTCCCATTCCTTTCAGATTGAAGACAAAGTTATACCAAAAACATTCCTTAGGTGAGTACGGACGTCAGCGAACTTCTTTGAAGTTCCATGACT
>NZ_JVSR01000037.1:0-11267 GCF_001069785.1 Streptococcus parasanguinis | reverse complement strand
GCAGATTCTGATGTAGAAGCTGATACTGAGGCTGACTCAGACGCTGAAGCACTTGTTGATTCAGATGTTGATGCGCTTGTTGATTCAGATACTGATTTACTTGTTGATTCTAATTCGGATGTTGAGGTGCTTGCTGATTCAGACGTTGATGCGCTTGCTGATTCAGATACTGATTTACTTGTAGACTCAACTGTTGATTTGCTTTCTGAAGTAGATGCTGATACTGATTCAGACAATGATTTGCTTGCTGATTCAACTTTTGATTGACTCAATGATGCTGAAGCTGATTCTGATGCAGATTTAGAAGCTGATGTTGTATCCGATTGTGATTGTGATACAGATTGTGACTTAGACACTACTTCTGAAAGCGATTGTGATTTAGATGTCACTTCTGATACAGATTGTGACTTAGACACTACTTCTGATGTTGATTGTGACTTAGATACTACTTCTGATGTTGATTGTGACTTAGACACTACTTCTGATTCAGATAGAGATTGTGACTTAGACACAACTTCTGATTCTGATGCAGAGTTTGAGAATGATTGTGATTGAGAAGCAGACTCTGAATCATTCATCTTCACGAAGTAATAGTTCACATCAGTTGAAGGTTTAATCGCTGTTGGAATTGAGTAGTTATTAGAGAATGATGAGTAACCCTTCAAATTAGAGTATACTTTACCATTTGTTGGTGCTGTAGGATCATCCGCTACAGATCCTTCTGCTTGAATCACTGGAACTTTACCAGCAATGACGTTGTAACTGTTATTACCAGCTCCGGCAGGTGTCAATGATGTGCTTGGAGCACCTTTGAATGGACGTGGATAAGTATGTAGAGTTCCGTCCATTTGTTTATAAGTATCTGTCTCAGTAGCAGACGACCAACCAGTGATAATGAGTGATTTGCTTCCAGCAGTTTCGTTGACTTCAAGATAGTAGTCACCATTTTTACTGTTTACTTTTGTAACTTTAGTCTCATCAGCCTTCCACTCTTCACCAGCTTTATTTACTTTACTTGTATAGATGAGTGTGTACTTCGATACATCTTCAGTACCAATATCTGATGTAGCAAAATTGTTAACCTGTGATGGATCAAGGGCGTAGAATTTCGTTACAGTTGAGCCATTTGTATCCACGATTTCAGAAATACGTTTCACATAATAGTGGTTGGCTCCACCTTGAAGTTCGACAAGTTTTTGTCCAACGACACCCTTACCAAGGATACCAGATGTTTTTTGAGTTGTATCTGTTGTTGCTGGAACTTGTTCATACCCCTCAATATTACGGTTTCCTGAAGCTGTGAATTGTTGACCTGCAAGACCTGTTTGCGTATAGCTTGCAAGGACTGTTTCATTTCCAGTTGGTGTATAAGTTTGTCCTTTTGTGTACTTGCTGCTATCAACAACTTTATAGTAAGTAGTTTGATCAGCTTTCGCATAAGGAACAGAAGTTTGAACGTTTGGTTTATCTTCATTTTCGTTACCTGGGTAGTTGGTATCACGAATTTGAAGTGTTTCATACTCAAGGTTATCGTTTACCAATGAGAAGGTTACGTTACCTGGATCAGTTCCGTTAGCACCTGTATAAGTCAAAGTATTTGTTACATCAGAGTTATTGTTTGTGATGTAGTTTGGAAGAGAGATATTGCTTTCACCAGCATGAATAGTACGTGTGTAAGCTTCTGAACCATCCGATTTCTTCACAATACGTAAGTAAACATCTGGGTTAGCTGAAAGGCTACCAGTGATGGCAGAACGGTCTACTGAAAGAGTAGCATAGTAATCAAAGTTGGTTTTAGCACCAGTAGTATGGTTTGTTTTAAGGAATTGCCATACACCAAAAGTGAAGCGATCAGCGTTTGGATCCAAAGCATAACCAGATTTATTGAAGGCTGCATCTTCAATCGTTGCACCATTTGCATTTGTAATAACTGGTGTAGTATCTACACTACCAGTAGTGCTTGTTGAGATTGGTGACAACTGAGCTGAAATTGCTGGAGCACCGTTTACTGTTGTGTTTCCAGTAAATCCTGCTGCAGTCAAGGTTGCCATCATGTCATCTACTGACTTGCTCAAACGTTCGCGTTGGTCTGCGTATGATTGAGCTGAAGCATTAGCGTTGATCAAGCTGTTGCTTGCTGTCAATTCTGTTTGAACTTTAGCAATGGCAGCTTCAAGTGCTGCTTTCTTTTCTGGAGCTGAAACAGTTGCTGAGTAGTCTCCTGCAATCTTGTTCAACAATGCTGCTTCTGAAGTGTTTTGTTCCAAAACAACTTTATCTTCAGCTTTCGCTACTGTTGTAGTGCTTTCTACACTTGCTTCAGAGCCAGCTGCTACAGTTGATTCGCTTGAAGCTGCTGAAAGTTCTGCTGAACCTTGTTCGCTCAATGAAGCTGAGTGAGATACAGATACGCTTGTAGAGGTTGAAGCACTTGCAGATGCAGAAGCGCTAGCTGATTCTGTTGTTGACTCAGACTGAGATTCTGTTGTTGAAGTTGTACCAAGTACTGTACTTCCTTGTTCTACAAGAGCTTCACTTGAAAGCTCAGATGCAGTTGCAACATCTGATCCAATTTCATCAGCTTTAGCAGTGTTTGCTACTGTAGCTGCACCAAAAACAGCCCCAGCTGCTACAATCCCTTTGAGCAAGCCACGGCTTGTCATTTCTTTCACTGATACTGCGTCTTCACGCACTTCAGCTACAACAGTCTCTTCGACTTGACCGCGAATGACTTTCAAAAGACCAAAGTTAGAAGTCGCAGCACGCAACCAGTTTTTACCTGATTTGATCAATTTGAAACGAGTCACACGATCTGTTTCACGGAATTCACCGTTCGAACGTTTAAAAAACATTTCTGTCTCCTTATTACTTTTTTTATTTCCCTAACATTATAGACTAATCTGTCGATTTTTGGAAGCAATTATCCTTAATTATTGCTATTTTTTTATAATTTTTGTTTTAGATAGTAATAAAATCGTTTTCAGTAGGATCAATTTGTCAAACCGGGGCAATTTTTTGAAAAATCCTATAATACTTTTACTTTAGAGGTAAAACAAAAAGCCCCATTTAATAGGGACTTTTCTGATAATTATCTGATTTTTTCCAACATGTTTTCAATGTGTTGGATGGATTTTTTGCGTCCAAGCAAGTAGATGGTATCTGGCAATTCAGGACCATGCATTTCACCTGAAACGGCGATACGGATTGGCATAAAGAGATTCTTCCCTTTGATCCCAGTTTCTTTTTGAACCGCTTTGATTTGTGGGAAAATATTTTCTGCCACAAACTCATCGTCTGACATGGCTTCCAATTTCGCTTTGAAGGCTTCAAGTACAGTCGGCACGGTTTCACCAGCCATGACTTCTTTCTCAGCTTCTGTCAATTCTGGGAAGTCTGAGAAGAAGAGGTCTGTCAATGGAACAATTTCGTCCACTGACTTCATTTGTGGTTTGTAAAGTTCCACCAATTTCTCAGCCTTGTCTGTCAAACGTCCTGCCTCTTCGAGGAATGGTTTGGCCATTTCAAAGATAGTCGCAAGATCTGCATTCTTGATATATTCATTGCTCATCCAGTCCATTTTCTTTTGGTCGAAGGCCGCTGGAGACTTGCTGAGGCGGTTTTCATCAAAGAGCTGGATAAGTTCTTCGCGAGAGAAGATTTCGTCTTCCCCACCAGGGTTCCAACCAAGAAGAGCGATGAAGTTAAAGACTGCTTCTGGAAGGTAGCCCTTCTTACGGTAATCTTCGATAAATTGAAGGGTATTCGTATCACGTTTAGACAATTTCTTACCAGTTTCAGAATTGATGATAAGTGTCATGTGACCGAATTCTGGTGCTTCCCAACCAAGGGCTTCATAGACCATGAGCTGTTTTGGGGTGTTAGCAATGTGGTCGTCTCCACGGATAACGTGAGAGATTTGCATGTCGTGGTCATCGATGACAACAGCAAAGTTGTAAGTTGGGTAGCCATCTTTCTTCTGGATGACCCAGTCACCACCGATATTGCCACCTTCAAACTCGATATCGCCTTTGACCATATCATGCCACTTGTAGATACCAGACTCATTCACTGCCAAACGAACTGTTGGAATCACACCCGCTGCTTCACGTTCTGCGATATAAGCTGCTTTTTCTTCTTCGCTCATGCCAAGGTATTCGTTGATGTAGCGAGGTGTTTCACCTGCAGTTTCTTGGCGTTCACGTTCAGCCGCTAACTCTTCTTCAGTGACGTAAGATTTGTAGGCTTTTCCTTCGGCCAAGAGTTGGTCAATGTATTTTTGATAGAGTTCCAAACGTTCAGACTGGCGGTAGTTTTCATGCGTCTCTGGGCTTTCATCCCAGTCCATGCCCAACCAACGAAGGTTTTCAAGCTGTGAACGTTCGCCGTCTTCGACGTGACGTTTGCGGTCTGTATCCTCGATACGGATGATAAAGGTTCCACCATGGTGACGCGCATACAAGTAGTTAAACAATGCTGTACGAGCATTTCCGATGTGTAGTAGCCCTGTTGGACTTGGTGCATAACGCACACGAATATCTTTTGCCATATTTCTCTCCTCTTATCTTGTTCGCTATTTCTAGCTCATTTTTCAATCGTTCCTATTATACCACAAAGAAAGCAGGACTGAAATGAATAAGTGACCTTTCTAGCCTTTCTTGCTATATATATGAAAAAAGCCAGAACAAATGCTCTGACTGATATCCAATCTATTGGTATCTTATTAAACGAACACGGGCTGCGAATTGTGTCAAAAAACGCAAGCTGAATAGCAATTAATTCAAGACACAGTAGCTGATTGGATTCTTCTGTCGCTTTCTAAGCTCAGAAGAATACCTAATCAGCCTTGTGGGGGTAGGACGACGAAGCGTTTATAAATGATATCGCTTCTGTCCTACTCCCTATTTTGACTGTATCCGCTACGCCCTTTGTATCTTATTTTAACCGTTCTTCCAATTCAAAGTCGATTGGTAGGGTTTGTAAAAAGTGCTCCAACTCACGTTCCCAGTAGAACCATTCGTGCTTGCCTGGGCTGTGGGTATAGGTGACATCCAAGCCTAACTTTTCTAGTTCCTTGACTTCAAAATTATTGGCTTCATAAAGGAAATCCTGCTCCCCACACCAGATCCAGAGCTTGGTCTTCTTATCTGAAAACTTCTTGGCAGCAGTCTCTAGCGAATAGGAACTGGTCGTCCAATCCTCAATCTCTCCAAAAATTCCCTTCCAAAAAGCTGGTTGTTCCAAGTCATTGTTTTCAAAGTCTCTATCATGGAAACTAAGTGCTCCAGAGAAACTCGCAGCTCGAGAGAAACGATTTGTCTTGAGGGCCAAGAGCATCGAGCCATAGCCACCCATGGATAGACCCGCAATAAAGGTTTTCTCCCGTTTCTTAGTCATATTCGGGAAGAAGCGAGAAAGAGTCTCTGGCAATTCTTTCGCAATGGCCGTGTAGTAGTTGTAGCCATACTGGGTATCGGTGTAAAAGCCATTATTGGTGTTGGGTAGGACCACGATCAGATTGGTATTGCGCAGGATGCGCTCCACATTGGTCCGCTTCAACCAAGAGTGGTGATTGCCATTCATCCCGTGTAAGAGATAGAGAACCGGAATATCCGTATCCGCTGGATCTTCCACGCGCGATGCATCGGGATAAAGGACGGACACCCCCCACTCCATCTTCAAAACTTCTGAATAATACTCAATCTGCATAACTGCCATTTGCTTTCCTCTTTCTACTGTTAAAAACACTCGGCAAGCCTTCGGCTACCAAGCGTTTCCATTTCTTCTATTATTTTACTTCCATCACGACTGGTAGGATGGCTGGACGGCGTTTGGTTTGTTCAAATAAGAACTTAGACAAGTTGTCGCGTACCAAACCTTTTAACTCACCCCAGTCAAAGCTATCTTGATTCAAATAATCTTCGACGCTTTGGTTGACCAATTCGCAACTTTCACGAAGAATATCCCGACTTTTCTTGACATAGACAAAACCACGAGTGTGCACGCGCGCTTTGGAAATAATCTTCTTCTCTTTGCGATTCACGGTGAGCGCCACGATAAAGATCCCGTCTTCTGACAAGACCTTGCGGTCACGAAGGACGATATTGCCCACATCACCAATGGCATTCCCATCGATCATGACATCTCCAGCTGAGACGCTACCGGCAGGGACGAAGTCCCCCTTTTCGTACTCCATCACAGTGCCGCGTTTTGGAATAAAGATATTTTCAGGCAAGATACCGACTTCCATCGCTACTCGTGCATGGGCATCCAATTCGCGGTATTCCCCTTGGATCGGGAAGAGGTATTTAGGACGAAGAAGGTTGATCATCAACTGCAAGTCCCGTGCGTTTCCGTGACCAGACACGCGCAAGCTTGACGTGATCAATTTGACAATGCCACCTGCTTGGTAGATCATGTTTTCCACACGAGCCACCACAGCTTCTTTAGCAATAGATGGTGTTGTGACAACGTAGACCAAGTCCCCATCTTTGATTTCCACATAACGGTGACGGCCAATAGACATCTTGCGCAAACCGTTGATCGGCTCACCCATCCGGCCTGTTTCCAAAATGATCAATTCATGATCTTCAAAACGGCTCATTTCTTTTGGCTTGATCAAGAGTTTTTCGTTGGCAAGAGACAATTTGTTCAAGCGAATAGCTGTGCGGACGATGTTTTCCACATCAAACCCTGTCAAGACCACTCGACGGCCAGTCTCAGCCGCAGCATCAAAGACCTGCTGGATCCGAGAAAGGTTGCTGGCTACCGCAGCTACGATGACACGACCATCCCAGTCTGCAATCGTATCTAAGATGGCATCGCCTACTTCTTGCTCACTGGCAACTTGAATATTACTATCCGCATTGGCCGAATCACTCAAGAGAGCGAGCACGCCTTCGCGTCCAATCTCAGCTAGACGAGCAAAGTCTGTCGCGTATGACTCGCTGGCAGTTTGGTCAAATTTAAAGTCTCCTGTGTAGACGATATTGCCCTCAGGAGTGCCAATCACAATCCCGATACTTTCAGGGATGGAGTGGGTTGTTTGAAAGAAAGACACGACGGCATCGCCAAAATCAATCTCAGAATTTTGATCAATAACATGGAAGTCGTTGAATTTCTTCACACTGTCATTGCTTTTCACAAAGAGTTTAGCCAACTCAATGGTCAATTCTGTCCCGAATACAGGGACTTTCGCTTCCGCCAAAAGATAAGGCAAGGCCCCAATGGCATCCGCATGACCGTGGGTCAAGAAAACACCCGCAATGCGGTCCTTGTTTTCAAATAGATAATCCATGTTGGGGATAACGACATCCACCCCAAGTTGCTCATTTTCTGGATACTTCAAACCTGCATCCAAGACAAAAATCGAATCGTTCACTTCGGCAACGTAGAGATTTTTCCCATTTTCTCGAACACCGCCAAGAGTGACTAATTTAATACTACTCACTGTTGTCTCCTTTAGTGTGATTATTTTAATACTTACGGTCCTTGGTCCCCCAAGTCGAATTACAGCTTTGCAAATACTTGCATATCCACTCTATTATACAATTTTTTTCTCTTTTTTTCAAAAAGCTTTCCATAGCAAAAAAGTCCTCTCATCTGAAGTAGATGAGAGGGCTTCTAGGCGCCTATTTTTAGGGGGAAAAGACCCTAAAGATGGTAATCTCCCCGTTTATTTTCAATGATCCGCATGGCTGCCTTGATCACATGAAACTTGCCTAACAATTCCTCTAGGCGCTTACTATTTCGCTCGCTCAATTGGCCGTTCTTTACTGCTTGGGACAGGCGATAAAAATCATCCAAGTCCTCCCCAATGTTTTCAAACAGCTCTTTGGCTTCCTTGAGTCGGTAGCGATTGACTAGGTGGTTCACATCTTTTTTGAAGGAAGCGACATTGTTTTCGTGAATGTCCGTATAGGCTTCCTCTTCTTCCTTAGATTCTTGGTAATTAACCGCCTTAAAACAGGTGATAAACTCCCGACTTTTGATATTGCAGACAAAGATGACGCCATCACTGGCTACATAGGCTTCTGTGTTGGCGGGTTGAACCACATTACTATCATAAGGAGAGAGGGAGGAGAGGTGTTGGTTGATCCACTTATTCAAGTGCTGATCATCTACGCCAAAGCGCTCAAAAGCTCTTTGCCGAAAATGGTCACGACAACTATATTCTTGCGCATACGACAATCCCATACTCTCACCTCCTCCTGAGTATTTTATAAAAATGGCCTCCAGTCTTACGGGACTAGAGGCCTGGTCTGCTTCACTGACTTGGTGCAATTAACCTTTTGGCTAACAAAACAATGTTTATGATGTTGATTTCATTTAATAGTATTTGTGTAAAATACCAGAGGTTTTCTTTGCTATCCCAAATCCAAATGATTAGTTTTCGACTGGACGCATTGAAGTTTGAAAACCTTTATAAAAAGCTTCTACCTACTATTTCCACGTTTTCTTATGTCTCCGGACAAACTAAGCAGGCTTGCCCGACCGTCCAACCGATCCGACACACACGACATAACTGCTCTTTTACGATAAGAGCATGAACAGCTATCAGCAAAACAGGCCTAAAACGAAGTAACCTAAATTTCAACTCGATAAGGCATTGGTATCAATCCCTTCTTCATCTTTCTAACTATATTATACTCACCTACCTGAGTAATTGCAAGCGATTTCAGCTGAAACTAGTTCCTATTTTTATGTGGTTTTCTTCTGATCTCTTTCTAAGCTTTTTTGTTGTATAAGGCAGTCATTGAAGGGACGACGTATATTTATAAACAGTAACTTGTGTTTTAGAAAGAGAAAAAGCTAGAGAACAAGCTCTCTAGCTTAGCATGTAGACAAGGCACAGTAGCTGATTGAACTCTTCTCTCGCTTGATCAGTTCGGAAGAATCCTAATCAGCCTTGTGGGGGTAGGACGACGAAGCGTTCATAAATCATATCGCTTCTGTCCTACTCCCTATTTTCACTTTGCATTTTACGCCCTTTGTATTTTATTAAATGAACACGCCCTAAATGCTGTGTGAAAAAGATAAATTCTCTTGTGAGCATCGCTCACTGCAAGAATTTCCTATTTTCACTTTGCATTTTACGCCCTTTGTATCTTATTCTTTCTCAAACAATTCATAGTAGTCTGCGATGGTCATTTGGGCTTTTTCTTCTCGACTGAGGTCTTGGACGATGTGTCCGTCTTTCATGACAATCAAGCGATTGCCATATTTCAAAGCATCTTCCATATGGTGGGTGATCATAAGGGCAGTGAGAGCATCTTGTTTCACAAACTCATCGGTCAAGGTCATGAGAGCCTGGCTAGTTTTTGGATCCAAGGCTGCGGTGTGTTCGTCTAAAAGCAAGAGTTCTGGACGTTTCAGTGTCGCCATCAACAGACTCAAAGCCTGGCGTTGTCCCCCTGATAGAAACTCAACTGCTGTGTCGATATGATTTTCCAAACCATTGCCGATCTTAGCAAGGACTGTTTGAAACTCTTCTTTATAGCTGGCCAAGTGACGCGGAATCAAGCCACGTTTTTCTCCGCGAAACTTCGCTACCAAGAGGTTTTCCGCTACTGTCATGCGAGGCGCTGTCCCCATTTTAGGATCTTGAAAGACCCGCGATAGGTACTTGGCTCTCTTTTCAGGAGAATAGTTGGTCACATCTTCACCTAGAATATAGATCTTCCCGCTACTAACTGGAAGTGTCCCAGCAATGGTATTAAAGAGGGTTGATTTTCCAGCTCCATTGCCCCCCAAAATTGTGATAAAATCATGCTCTCGAATTTCCAAGGAGACATCATCCAAAATGACTTTTTCTTCGTTCATCCCATTGCTCACGGATTTGGTTACATTTTTTAATTCTACAATTGCTGTCATTTACTGAGTTTCGCTCCTTTCATGATTTTTCCCTTAAAGGTTGGAATCATCAGGCAGATAGCCAAGATCAAGGCACTAAAGATTCGAATATAGCTGGTATTGATGCCAAGCGCAATCACGGCCCAAATCAAAAATTGGTAGGCGATTGAACCGATTGCAATACTGAGCAAGCGCTCTGTCAAGGTGACATTTGAAAAGAGAACCTCTCCAATAATGAGGCTGGCAAGCCCGATAACGATGACACCAATCCCACGTGAAGCGTCCGCATAGCCTTCTTGTTGGGCCATCAGTGCACCAGAAAGAGCAATAATCCCATTTGAAATGACCAAGCCCATCAATTCCATCCGGTCAGTGTTGATCCCAAAACTTTTGGCCATGTCTGGATTGTCCCCTGTCGCAATATAGGCTTGACCCAAGCGTGTATCCAAGAAGAAGATCAAACCAAGGATCACAAGCGTTACGAAAATCAAGCCAATCAGAATCTCATTGAACCCACTGGCAAAAGGAAGAAATTCCTGAATTTTTTTATAGCCCAAAAGTCCCAGATTAGCCCGCTGCATGACAAAGAGAATGACCGAGTTACAAGATGTCATCACGAGGATCCCTGACAAGAGTGTCGGGATTCTTCCTTTTGTGTAGAGAAGACCCGTCGCAAGTCCCGCTAAGCATCCTGCTCCAATAGCAGCCAGCGTCGCAAGGAGTGGATTGACCCCTTTGGTAATCAAGGTTACCGCCACCGCTCCTCCAAGCGGGAAGGACCCTTCTGTCGTCATATCTGGAAAATCTAGAATTCGGAACGTCATAAAGATTCCTAACCCTAAAATGGCCCAAATCAAACCTTGTGAAACAATTGAATTAATCATAGTTTCTCCCTTCGATAATAGTAGTTTAATTGTATCACAAATATGGAGGAGAACCTATAGGAAATTGTCATCAATTCCCTTTTCATGCTTTATAAAAAAACCAAAAGGTTGTGCCTTCTGGTTTTTAATCGTGAGATTTTTTTTAAGGATTAAAAGAAAATCTTAGTCTTCTTTTTTCTTTCGAGTAAGACCAAAGCCTGTTGCGATCACACCAAGTAAGCCAAGGCTCGTAAGAGCTGTTGCTGATTCCCTTTAGTAATAAGGTTTGTACAAGCATTTCTCCTCTATTTACTTTTATCACTAATTTGTACCTTTTTTTAAATGCGAGGAAATTTTGTGTCAAACGTTTTCCGTTTGTTCATTTTTCTGAATCAAAAACCTTTATTTAGTGCGGTTTTCTAATAATTTCATGAAAGTTTACATGCTAGCTTTCATTCTTAAATTGACACTATCTAGTGAAATGTCGTATACTTATTGGCATCGATAGAGAGTGGGACAGAAATCGGTAATTCGTTAGAATTCGATTTCGTCGTC
>NZ_JVSR01000036.1:0-42715 GCF_001069785.1 Streptococcus parasanguinis | reverse complement strand
TCGACAATCCAAAAACAATTGAGAGGCTAGGACTTTTGTCCCAGCCTCTTATTTTTTATCTCATTGTCACAAATTCTTCGGATCCGGTTGGGTGAATGGCGACGGTTGCGTCGAAATCGGCTTTTGTCGCTCCCATCTTGATAGCAACTGCAAATCCTTGGATCATTTCATCGACTCCGTAGCCAAGACCATGAAGGCCAACGACCCTTTCTTCGGGACCAGCAGTGATGAGTTTGAATTTTGCTTGCTGGCGGTGTTGGGTAACAGCGGTGTACATGGAAGCAAATTGAGAAGTATAGACTTTGATATTCTCTTTACCATAAGTTTGCTGGGCTTCTTCCTCCGTTAGGCCAACGGTTCCAATAGCAGGGTGAGAAAAGACAACGGTTGGGATGTTTGTATAATCCATTTTGGCATTGACTTTTCCATTGAATAGTCGTTCAGAAAGAGTGCGTCCAGCTTTAATAGCGACAGGGGTTAATTCTTTTTCTCCTGTAACATCCCCAAGAGCATAGATTCCTGGAATAACTGTATTCTGGTATTCATCCACTGCAATGAATCCTTTTTCATTTAAGGTGACGCCTGTAGCTTCTAGATTGAGATCCTGGACGTTTGGTTTTCGCCCTGTTGCCCAGATAACATGATCTGCCACGTGGCTGGTCATATCCTCAAAATAAATCTTCACACGACCGTCTTCTAATTTTTCAAGCTTCATGGGAACCTCATGTTTGTGAAGCGGAAGGTTTTGTTTTTCCATTTCTTCCATTAAGCCATCGACAATGTAGGAATCAAAACTACGTAAAACCCGATCTCTTCGGATGAAGAGGTCTGTTTGGACTCCTAAATGGTGGAGCACACCAGCTAGTTCCACCGCGATGTAGCCAGCCCCGATAATGGCAACAGATGTAGGGAGTTCTTCCCAAGCAAAGACATCATCAGAAGTTTCGCCAAATTCAGCTCCAGGAACAGAAGGGATAAAAGGATGGGCACCGGTCGCAATCACGATATGCTTAGCCTTAATGGTTTCTCCATTTACCTCAACCGTATGAGCATCCACAAAACGGGCACGTCCTTCAATTCGTTCAACTCCATTTCGCTTGAAACTGCCATCATAGGAATTACGGGAACGATCAATATAGGCTTCGCGATTTTTTCTTAAGGTTGCAAAATCAAATCTTGTTTGTTCAGAAGTAAATCCATAGTCTGGTCCATAAGCGCGAATAGCTTCTGCAATTTGTGCACCATACCACATAATCTTTTTAGGCACACATCCTCTGTTGACACAGGTGCCACCCAATTGTTTTTCTTCAATGACAGCAGCGCGCGCTCCGTGCTCCCCAGCCCGGTTCATGGTAGCGATTCCTCCACTACCTCCACCAATTGAAATAATATCAAATTCTTTCATGTTTTCCTCCTAAATGGGATTTCAGTTTGATTGTAATATCAACTGTTACAAAAGTCAAGGGTTTAGCATGTTACCAAGCATTTAAATTTCATTTTGCCGTGTCAATTTTAGATAGAAAAGTAAGGAAATATGGTATACTATGGTATAGAATAAAACGCTTTCTTTGATGGAGAAAAACGATGAAGAAATTGAAAAAATGGCAACTATTTACAGCTGCAGGTGTAGCAATTGTGGTGATTGGAACAGGAAGTGTGATGATGTTTTCGCACCCAAATACACCTGATCAAGCAATCACGAAAGAAACTCCAATGGTGCAAACGGTCAAGGATGGATCGATCGCTTCTTCAGTCTTGTTAACTGGGAAAGTCACTGCCAACCAGGAACAGTATGTCTATTTTGATGGAACAAAAGGGGATTTGCAATCGATTTTGGTCAATGTAGGAGATCAAGTGACGGCCGGTCAGCCAATTGTTCAGTATAGCAGTACAGAGGCCCAAACAGCTTATGATGCAGCCGTTCGTGCTGTCAATAAGGCAGATCGTCAGTTAAATGACTTACTGACAAATGGTGTGACCATTGATACGACAGGTGATGAAGAAGCAGATGCCAAATCAGCTTCTCAGACCCAACGAACAGTTGATTCTCAAGCTAGCGATTTACGAGATGCCAAGTCGGATGCGGTCGATAATATGAACAAGGCTAAGGCTCTTCTGGATGCGACAACAGTTAGGAGTAATACAGATGGTACCGTGGTCGAAGTCAATAAAGATGTTTCAAAATCGACTACAGGGACCAACCAAACTCTGGTTCACATTGTGAGCAACGGGAATTTACAAGTCAAAGGGGAGTTGTCTGAATACAATTTGGCCAATATCTCTGAAGGTCAGGAAGTGGTCCTCACTTCCAAGGTTTATCCGGATAAAACCTGGACAGGCAAGATTTCTTATGTAGCCAACTATCCGACCGACGCGGGTCAAGCAGGTGCCAATGCAGCAGGTGGAACACAAGGAAGCGGTGGAGCCAAGTACCCATTTACAGTGGATATTACCAGTGAGATTGGGGAACTCAAACAAGGCTTTTCTGTCAATATTGAAGTCAAAAGTTCTACTCAACATCCCCTTGTTCCCGTGACAAGTGTCATGGCTGATGGGGATACGAGTTATGTATGGACGGTCGAAAATGGCAAGGCTAAGAAAGTAAAAGTGACGCTTGGTAACGCCGATGCTGAAAACCAGGAAATCTTGTCAGGCTTGAAGAAAGATGCTCAAGTTATTGTGAATCCTAATGAGAAACTGGAAGATGGAAAAGAGATCGGAAAATATGACAAAATTGATTGAACTAAAAGGAATCAATAAAACCTATAAAAATGGGGATCAGGAACTTCGGGTCTTAAAAGACATCGATTTAGAAGTCGAAGAGGGAGAATTTGTGGCCATTATGGGTCCATCGGGCTCAGGGAAATCGACCTTGATGAACGTCATTGGCTTGTTGGACCGACCGACCAGTGGAGAGTATTTCCTAGAAGGTCAGGAAGTTGGAAATCTCAGTGAGAAAAAATTAGCGCGTGTTCGAAATGAACAGATCGGTTTTGTCTTTCAACAATTCTTTCTTCTCTCTAAGCTCAATGCCTTTCAAAATGTAGAACTGCCTCTCATTTATGCAGGAGTTCATCCTGCTAAACGGAAGGAATTAGCTGAGCAGTACCTTGAAAAGGTAGAGCTCCATTCTCGCATGCACCATTTGCCTTCAGAGCTCTCAGGAGGTCAAAAACAGCGGGTTGCGATTGCTCGAGCCCTGGTCAATCAGCCAGCCATCGTCTTAGCAGATGAGCCGACTGGTGCCCTAGATACCAAGACGGGGGAGCAGATAATGGACTTGTTAACCAAGCTAAACCAAGAAGGAAAAACCATTATTATGGTTACGCACGAGCCAGAAATTGCAGCCTTTGCGCATCGTCGCATCGTCATTCGTGATGGAGTGATCTCCTCGGATAGCAAGCTGGAAGGGAGGACCTAATGCAAAATTGGAAATTTGCGATCAGCTCGATTATGAGTCATAAATTACGGTCTTTCTTGACCATGGTGGGGATCATTATTGGGGTTGCTTCTGTGGTTGTCATCATGGCTCTGGGAGATGGTATGAAAGCTGGTGTCACCAAGACATTTACCAAGGACCAAGAGTATGTACAAATCTCTTATTCTCCCAACAAGAGTGGCTATGTGACAGGAATCAATATTGGCCCTTCTGAAGATACGGGAGAAGGAGGAGGCGAAAGTGGCCCTGCAGCTGAAGACCGAGGGATGGCTGCTCCATCAGATATTGATGGGGAAAACGCTGAAGATGTTGATGGTCAAGTCCAAGAAGCCCCTCCAGTTGTGCAAGAATCTTGGGTCAAGGAATTAACCAAAATTCAAGGCATCGATGGTTACTATGTTGGCAATACCTCCAATGCAACCATTGCTTTTCAAAAGAAAAAAGCAGACGGAGTGAACATCCAAGGGGTAAATGAAACCTATTTTTCTGTCAAAAAGGTTGAGCTCTTATCTGGGCGAAAATTAACCCCTTCAGACTATAGTAATTTCTCACGGGTGGTGCTCCTTGATGAAGGATTGGCTCAACAATTATTTGGAACGGAGAATCCACTGAATCAGGTGGTCTCTGTTGGAGACAACAATTATCGCGTCGTTGGTATTTTCAAGGATCCAAATGCAGGGACAGCCCTCTATGGAGCTTCTTCAGGCGGAAGTGCCTTGATGGCCAATACTCAACTCGCCTCTGAATTCGGAACGGATGAAATTCAAAATATTGTCGTCCATGTACCGAATGTGAAAGAAATCAAATCTGTTGGGATCGAAGCTGCTCAAAAGCTAACAGAGCTTTCAGGTGTTCGCCAAGGAGAATTCCAAATCTTTAATTTGGATAGCATCCTAGAGGAAACCAATAAAGTAGTAGGAATTATGACATCAGTCATCGGAGCGATTGCAGGAATCTCCCTTCTCGTTGGTGGGATTGGAGTCATGAATATCATGTTGGTTTCTGTCACTGAGCGGACGAGAGAAATTGGACTTCGCAAAGCATTGGGAGCAACCCGAGGTAAGATTTTGGTTCAATTTTTGATTGAGTCGATGGTCTTGACCATCATTGGTGGGCTGATTGGACTTGGTCTTGCTTATGGTGTGAATAGCTTGATTACTACACTCGCAGCAGCCTCCCTAGAAGGACCGCCGATTATTTCCTTAAATGTCGCTATCGGCAGTATTATTTTCTCTGCTTTTGTAGGCATCATCTTTGGAATTTTACCAGCGAATAAGGCTTCTAAGTTAAACCCTATCGAAGCACTGCGTTATGAATAAAAAATAGGAGCGGGTCAGGATGAATGGTTCAGGATTCACCACGCTCCTTTTTTGTACTTTTGTCGAACCCTTTTTAATCATATTGTCTTATACAGGTCAAGCTATTTAGGTAGTCAACGACTGTCTTCAGATGTTTTTGAGTATTCATTCAAGAAGCTGCATTTTTTCTTCCATCTTATTTTTGTTTAATTGGTAAATATTAGTGAATTTCTGGTCTAAATATGATAGAATAGGGGAGAATAACTTAGGAGGTTCCAAATGACTACTGAACATATGGAAGAATTGAATGACCAGCAGATTGTCCGTCGTGAGAAAATGGCGGCCCTTCGTGAACAAGGAATCGATCCATTTGGGAAACGATTCGAACGTACTGCAAATTCAGGTCAATTAAAAGAAAAATATTCAGAATTAGATAAAGAACAACTCCACGACTTGAACGAAACAGCTATTATTGCCGGTCGTCTTGTAACAAAACGTGGAAAAGGAAAGGTTGGCTTTGCCCATCTTCAAGACCGTGAAGGTCAAATTCAGATCTACGTTCGTAAGGATGCAGTTGGAGAAGAAAACTACGAGATCTTCAAAAAAGCAGACCTTGGTGATTTCCTTGGTGTTGAAGGGGAAATCATGCGCACAGATATGGGTGAACTTTCGATTAAAGCAACTCATATCACTCACTTGTCAAAAGCCCTTCGTCCCTTGCCTGAAAAATTCCACGGACTTTCAGATGTTGAAACCATCTATCGCAAACGTTATTTGGATTTGATTTCAAACCGTGAAAGCTTCGAACGCTTTGTAACCCGTTCAAAAATCATCTCTGAAATCCGTCGTTATTTAGATGGTCAAGGATTCCTTGAAGTGGAAACACCAGTGCTTCACAATGAAGCTGGTGGTGCGGCTGCTAAACCATTTATCACTCACCACAATGCACAAAACATTGATATGGTGCTTCGTATCGCGACTGAGCTCCACTTGAAACGTTTGATTGTTGGTGGGATGGAACGCGTTTATGAAATCGGACGGATCTTCCGTAACGAAGGAATGGATGCTACTCACAACCCTGAATTCACTTCTATCGAAGTCTACCAAGCTTACGCTGACTTCCACGATATCATGGACTTAACAGAAGGCATTATCCAACATGCTGCGAAAGCAGTCCATGGTGATGGTCCAATCGACTACCAAGGAACAGAAATTAAAATCAATGAACCATTCAAACGGGTTCACATGGTGGATGCGATCAAAGAAATCACAGGTGTTGACTTCTGGCAAGACATGACCTTTGAAGAAGCTGTAGCACTTGCAAACGAAAAACATGTACCGGTTGAAAAACACTACACAGAAGTGGGACAAATTATCAATGCCTTCTTCGAAGAATTCGTTGAAGAAACCTTGACACAACCAACTTTTGTTTACGGTCACCCAGTAGCAGTGTCACCTTTGGCTAAGAAAAATCCAGAAGATCCACGCTTCACTGACCGTTTCGAACTCTTCATCATGACCAAAGAGTATGCCAATGCCTTCACGGAATTGAATGATCCGATCGATCAATTACAACGGTTTGAAGCGCAAGCGCGTGCGAAAGAATTGGGAGATGACGAAGCTACAGGCATCGACTATGACTATGTTGAAGCCCTTGAATATGGTATGCCACCAACAGGTGGACTTGGAATTGGTATTGACCGTCTCGTTATGTTGTTGACCAATGTAACAACAATTCGCGACGTCCTTCTCTTCCCAACTATGAAATAAGCTAAAAGAAAACACTGATCGCAAGATCAGTGTTTTTTAGTCTTCCATATAAGAGGTGTCGTTCCAAGTATCTAAGTGATAATGCTCAAAATCATCTGTTGTCAGAATCGTCACGCTGGCATTATCTAGTCCGCCATTTTTGCGGAGTTCTCCTGTTTCATAACCGAGCAAGGTTCGAATAGAAGCTGTCAAATTAGCCCCATGTCCAACGATGAGAACAGTATCGAGCTCTTTTCCTTTCAGGCTTTTTACAAAATCACAGGTACGTTTGGTCGTTTCATAGACAGATTCTGCATCAAAGATTTCATTTTGAAAGCGGGCTAGGTTATGGCGAAAGGCATCCATTTGTTGGGGATAGATAGCGGAAATGGTAGAAATTTTAGCACCTTCCAATTTTCCCAAATTCCACTCACGAAGAGCAGGCGTTGCTTGCAATTCTATAGGTGTCTCCAATTGATCGAGGATGATCTGTGCGGTATGGACTGTTCGTGGCAGATCACTTGCAAAGGCTGCATCAAAAGGAACAGTAGCTAGGTGCTTTCCTAATTTTTCAAGCTGATGAATAGAGGCCGGTAACAGCGGAGAATCGCCATTTGATCCCTGAAAACGTCCTTCTTCATTCCATTCTGTCCGTCCGTGTCGAATAAAATATAGTTTCACAATCTTGTCTCCTTCTCTGTCATTATTCTAAAATATCTGCAAAAGTCGCTTGTACGAAGTCTGCTAGAAGTTGTGGTTTGATTTGAATACTATGGCCGATTTCCCCAGCAGATACGATCATGCTCTCTAACTGAAGGGCTGATTCATCGATAAAGATTGGGAAAGGATGCTTTTGACGAATGCCCACCGGATTATTGGCCCCATGAATATAACCTGTTGTCTTTTCAAGATCCTTTTGAGGAATCATAGCCACTTTCTTATTTCCCGATAATTTGGCCAATTTTTTCTCTGAAAGATGTTCCGTAATAGGAATGATCCCAATCACAGGACCCGTTTTATCTCCTTTGAGAGCTAGGGTTTTGAAAATAGTAGAGCGATCAATCCCTTCTGGTAAGATCCCTTCTAAAGCGTTGATTTGTAAGCCTGTGTGCTCGATTTTTGCTTTAGTCAAGATCTGCTCGACCAAGGTTTTTTTCACTTTATTTTTTTTTGCCATGGCTTTCTCCTTTTCTCTTTTTCTCTACAAAATCAGATTTCATTAGACCATTATAACATATAATAGCGACGATATTGTCTTCTCCTTAAAAATAGAAAACAGCAGAAAAAGTGAAGATCACTTGATCTGCTGTTTTAAGGCTATGAGGAAGAGCCATCTTTTTGTACTTTGAAAAGTTTCCGATAAATCGCTTCTTGGTCTTGCGTCGGAGCAATTTGGTTGAGATCCAAGTAGTGTGAGAATCCATTTAATTGCCCTTGAGAGGTATATTGATGCAAGTCGTATTCCGTGTTGGTATCTGGCGCGGCATTATAGTAGCCATCATCAAATCCATAAGTAGGAATCCAAAGAGCCGTAAATTTATCAGTGGAGATACTATGTTCTTCCATGAAGTAAGTTCCGATATAGAGTCCAATATTTTTTGCACCCAAAGCTTGTAGTTTTGCTCGGAAAGCTTCAACGCCTGCATTCATATCCTTCATGGTTTTTTCCTCAACGTCTAACCAATAGTAGGTCGGTTTGTAAGGAGAAGCAGCCTTGTAAAATTCCTCTGCTTCTTTTTCCATTTCTTTTTTATCCTTAGCAGCGACATAAGCATAGACTGCGACAGGGATATTTCGTTTTTGGAATTCTTGGATATGGGTTTTAAAAGATTTATCCAGACCATTTAAGTAGGTTGCTGCATTTTCCTTTTTAGCTTGAGCCCCACTATGGACACGAACGATCACACCTCCCACATTTTGGGAGAGGACATCGTAATCAATTTCACTAGGCAATTGCCAGCCTGAGATATCAATGATCGGGCGGCCAACCAGTTCTGGATTGATGTCTTCTTCTTTTTTAGAAGAAGAGCTTGCAGTAGTTGTTTTTCGAGGTGTATTGGAGTTCGGAATGGTTTTAGTTGTTTCTTGTCGCTCTCTGGCTTGAAGATCGGCAATCGTTCGTGAAAGAACGAGAAAAGAAATGATACCGATAAAAAAGACTAAGAGAACAACGGGTTTTATCCTTTTTCTCATACAGAAACATTTTACCGTAAAAAAAACGAAAAGGCAAAACTTAATGCTTAAAAGATGCTGATTTCAGCCATTATTTTCAAAAAAAAGGAATCTTTTCATCGAAAAAGGATAAAAATATATGAAAATAAGAAGAATGATCAGAATATTTCTTGAAAATAGGGAAGAAGCCGAATCTTTTCTGGCCTTTCCTTGGTTTTGCTTCTTAAAAATGATATAATGAAGGTTGAACATTAGGAATATGGTGAATTATGAAAATTGAAAAAAGACATCTTTTAAATTATTCCATTCTCATTCCCTATTTGATTTTATCCATCATTGGCTTGATTGTTGTCTATTCTACAACAAGTGCCTTGGCAATTCAAAGTGGAGTGAGTTCGATTCGGATGGTCCGGACACAGGGGCTCTTTTTCATCCTAAGTCTCCTAACCATCGCCTTGATTTATAAATTTAGCTTAGATTTCCTTCGAAATAAAAAAGTACTGGCTGTTGTCATTTTTGCTGAAGTGATTTTGTTGATTTTGTCTAGGTTTATCACAGATACCGTCAATGGAGCTCACGGTTGGTTGACGATTCCTGGAGGCTTTAGTATCCAGCCGGCTGAATACCTCAAGGTGATCTTAGTCTGGTATCTAGCCTTGATCTTTTCTAAACGACAAGACGAGATACGCGATTATGATTATCAAGCCTTGACCCACAATGAATGGATTCCAAGGAATTTAAACGATTGGCGTTGGCTGACCTTGATTCTGATTGGAATCGTTGTGATTATGCCGGACTTGGGAAATGCGACGATCTTGGCCTTAACGGTCTTGATCATGATTACGGCTAGTGGAGTGGGCTACCGTTGGTTTACCTCTTTACTTGGTTTAGTTGTTGGAGCATCCACCATTGTCCTTGGTTCAATATGGATCATCGGTGTGGACCGTGTCGCTAAAATTCCTGTCTTTGGTTATGTGGCCAAACGTTTTAGTGCCTTCTTTAATCCCTTTAATGACTTGTCTGGTGCAGGACACCAATTAGCCAATTCCTACTATGCCATGAGTAATGGTGGTTGGTTTGGCTTGGGGCTTGGAAATTCCATTGAAAAACAAGGTTACTTACCAGAAGCGCACACAGATTTTGTGTTTGCGATCGTGATTGAAGAATTAGGTTTTGTTGGAGCTAGCTTGATCCTTGCTCTCCTATTCTTCTTAATTCTTCGGATCATTTTAGTCGGTATTCGAGCAAAGAATCCTTTTAATTCGATGATGGCCATTGGAATCGGTGGGATGATCTTAGTGCAAACCTTCATTAACATCGGAGGAATTTCTGGTTTGATTCCGTCTACAGGAGTGACCTTCCCCTTCTTATCCCAAGGGGGAAATAGCTTATGGGTCTTATCCGTAGCGATTGCTTTCGTTTTGAATATCGACGCTAGTGAAAAACGGGCTAAGATGGAACAAGAAGGCATGGTTTTTGAAGAAAAAGGTAAAATCAAACCTTATTATTAAAAGGGAATTGTTAAATGGCTATTCAAAAAGGAGAAAAAATGGTCTTACAAAAATTAGAGAACTTCACAAATAAAGATATTATCAAAGAAGAAGCCGAAATCTTAACCAATTTATTAGATGATATTACGAAAAATTTGGTTCGTCCGGAAACCTTTGATAAAATTAGGCAGTTGAAGGATCTATCAAAAACACAGAACTATCGTGAGTTGAATCAAATAGTGGAACAATTGACAAATGAAGAAATGACAGTGATTTCACGTTATTTTGCCATTTTACCACTCTTGATTAACATCTCAGAAGATGTCGATTTGGCCTATGAAATCAATCATTTGAATAATGTGGATGGTGAATACCTCGGAAAACTTTCTTCAACCATCAAAGAAGTTGCGAAAAATGAAGATGCACAAGAAATTCTTGAAAATCTCAATATTGTACCTGTTTTAACAGCCCATCCAACTCAAGTGCAACGAAAAACCATGCTGGATTTAACCAATCATATTCACGCTCTTCTTCGTCAGCACCGGGATGTTAAAGCTGGTTTAATGAATGAGAATAAGTGGTATAACAATCTTCGTTGTAATATCGAAATCATGATGCAAACGGATATGATTCGTGACAAAAAATTGAAGGTTACCAATGAGATCACCAATGTCATGGAATATTACAATAGCTCTTTCTTACAAGCTGTTCCAAATCTTATGTTGGAATACAAACGCTTGGCAAAAGAGCATGGATTAGAGCTTGAACAACCACGTCCGATCACAATGGGCATGTGGATTGGGGGAGACCGAGACGGGAATCCGTTTGTAACAGCTGAGACCTTGAAGCGTTCAGCAACTATTCAAAGTGAAGTCATTTTGAACTATTACATCGAAAAGATTTCTAAATTATACCGTCATTTCTCCCTTTCAACGAGTCTTTCTAAAACAAGTGAAGCAGTAGCTGAAATGGCAGCCCTATCCAGTGATACATCCGTCTTTCGTGAAAAAGAACCATACCGTCGTGCTTTCCACTATATCCAGTCAAAATTGATCCAGACTTTGGTCAATTTAAAAGAATGGACGATGGTGGGAGAAACCAGAGAAGATCGTTATGCTGTCGAGAGGTTATTAGGAGCAAATGCTCATCAACAAGGGCCAGTTTCTGATTATATCGGCAATCGTATCTCTGGAGCTTTAAAGAAAATTTCTGAGAAAGAAGCTCCAGCTTATGCATCAGCTCAAGAATTTAAAGAAGACCTTGAAAAGATCAAAGATTCCTTGTTAGAAAACAAATCAGAGTATTTAATTTCTGGTGAGTTTGCAGAACTTCTAGAAGCTATCGATGTTTTTGGATTCTATCTGGCCTCTATTGATATGCGCCAGGATTCGAGTGTACATGAAGCCTGTGTGGCAGAATTGCTGAAATCAGCAGGGATTAATGACCACTATTCTGATTTATCAGAGGATGAAAAGTGTCAAGTTCTCTTGAAAGAACTTTTAGAAGATCCACGTATTTTATCAGCAACTCATGCTGAAAAATCTGAACTGCTTGAAAAAGAATTAGCGATTTTCCAAACGGCCCGTGAATTGAAGGATCGTTTAGGAGAAGAAGTCATTCGTCAAAACATCATTTCTCATGCAACCAGTGTGTCAGATATGTTGGAATTGGCTGTGATGTTGAAAGAAGTGGGCTTAGTCGATACGGAAAAAGCTCGTGTGCAAATCGTGCCTTTGTTTGAAACGATCGAAGACTTGGATCATTCAGAAGAAACCATGAGAAGTTACTTGTCTCTTCCAATCGCTAAACGTTGGATTGCTTCTAAGAACAACTACCAAGAGATTATGTTAGGTTACTCTGATTCCAACAAAGATGGTGGATACTTGTCTTCTTGTTGGACCCTCTTTAAAGCCCAACAACAATTGACTGCTATCGGTGACGAGTTTGGAGTGAAGATTACCTTCTTCCATGGTCGTGGTGGTACTGTTGGTCGTGGTGGAGGTCCTACTTATGAAGCTATCACTTCTCAACCATTGAAATCCATTAATGACCGTATCCGCTTAACCGAGCAAGGGGAAGTGATCGGCAATAAATATGGAAATAAAGATGCTGCCTACTACAACCTTGAGATGCTCGTCTCTGCAACCATTAACCGAATGATTGCCGAACAAAAGAGTCCATTCTCTATGTTTGATCGTTTCGGGGAAGTCATGGATAAAGTCGTGAATCGCAGTTACGATATCTATCGTGATTTGGTCTTTGGAAATGAGTACTTCTATGATTACTTCTTTGAATCAAGTCCGATCAAAGCAATTTCAAGCTTTAATATTGGTTCACGTCCAGCTGCTCGTAAGACCATTACAGAAATTGGTGGTTTGCGTGCGATTCCTTGGGTCTTCTCTTGGTCACAAAGTCGAGTGATGTTCCCTGGTTGGTACGGAGTAGGTTCTAGCTTTAAGGAATTTATCGATGAAGATCCTGAGAATATCGAAACCCTTCGATATATGTATAAAAACTGGCCTTTCTTCCAATCTCTCTTGTCAAATGTGGACATGGTTTTATCCAAAGCCAACATGGACATTGCTTTTGAGTACGCCCAATTGTGTGAAGAAGAAGAAGTGCGCAATATTTATCAAATTATCTTACATGAATGGCAATTGACCAAGGACATCATCTTGATGATTGAGGAACAAGACGAGTTGCTCGCTGAAAATCCTTATTTGAAAGAAAGTTTGGACTATCGGATGCCATACTTTAACGTCTTGAACTATATTCAGTTAGAATTGATTCGACGTCAACGGACCGGCCAATTACCAGCCAATCAAGACAAGCTAATCCATATTACGATCAATGGAGTGGCTACAGGATTACGAAATTCAGGTTAAAAAAATCGGAACGTCTGTTCCGATTTTTTTATTCCCTGTACCCAAAGGAGCAAAAGGTATGTAATGGCTTAAATAGAAGATTTAAAATGAGAATTTTCAAAGCTAGATCAGGATCTTTCAGCAAGAGGATAAATAAAAGAAAAGAAGAGGAATAATTAAGAAAATATAGGTAAAAGGCTTGCAATTTTATCTAAAATTCGATAGAATAGTAAGGAAAGTTAGACTGTATTGCCTACTGTCTATCTATAAAATATATTTTATTGGAGGCTTTTACTCAAATGGCAAAAGAAAAATACGATCGTAGTAAACCGCACGTTAACATCGGTACAATCGGACACGTTGACCACGGTAAAACTACCCTAACTGCAGCAATCACAACTGTTTTGGCACGTCGCTTGCCTTCATCAGTTAACCAACCTAAAGACTATGCGTCTATCGATGCTGCTCCAGAAGAACGCGAACGCGGTATCACCATCAACACTGCACACGTTGAGTACGAAACTGCTAAACGTCACTACGCTCACATCGACGCTCCAGGACACGCGGACTACGTTAAAAACATGATCACTGGTGCCGCTCAAATGGACGGAGCTATCCTTGTAGTAGCTTCAACTGACGGACCAATGCCACAAACACGTGAACACATCCTTCTTTCACGTCAGGTTGGTGTTAAACACTTGATCGTCTTCATGAACAAAGTTGACTTGGTTGACGATGAAGAATTGCTTGAATTGGTTGAAATGGAAATCCGTGACCTTCTTTCAGAATACGATTTCCCAGGTGATGACCTTCCAGTTATCCAAGGTTCAGCTCTTAAAGCTCTTGAAGGTGACTCTAAATATGAAGACATCATCATGGAATTGATGGATACTGTTGATGAGTACATCCCAGAACCAGAACGCGATACTGACAAACCATTGCTTCTTCCAGTCGAAGACGTATTCTCAATCACTGGACGTGGTACAGTTGCTTCAGGACGTATCGACCGTGGTGTTGTTCGTGTCAACGACGAAATCGAAATCGTTGGTATCAAAGACGAAATCCAAAAAGCAGTTGTTACTGGTGTTGAAATGTTCCGTAAACAACTTGACGAAGGTCTTGCAGGGGATAACGTTGGTGTGCTTCTTCGTGGTATCCAACGTGATGAAATCGAACGTGGACAAGTTATCGCTAAACCAGGTTCAATCAACCCACACACTAAATTCAAAGGTGAAGTTTACATCCTTACTAAAGAAGAAGGTGGACGTCATACTCCATTCTTCAACAACTACCGTCCACAGTTCTACTTCCGTACAACTGACGTAACTGGATCTATCGAACTTCCAGCTGGAACTGAAATGGTAATGCCTGGTGATAACGTGACTATCGACGTTGAGTTGATCCACCCAATCGCCGTTGAACAAGGTACTACATTCTCAATCCGTGAAGGTGGACGTACTGTTGGTTCAGGTATGGTTACTGAAATCGAAGCTTAATTCGATCTAGTTCCCAGATTAACAATTATATAGACAGACAGAAAACCCCGTGAAGACGGGGTTTTTATTTTGGTAAAAAGTAAAATGAGCTTGTGCAACCTTTCATTATGACGAAAATTATGGTAAAATAGTAGTATAAAATTAGAAAAAAGAGGTATGTGAAATGTCACGTAAACCATTTATCGCTGGTAACTGGAAAATGAACAAAAATCCAGAAGAAGCAAAAGCATTCGTTGAAACTGTAGCATCAAAACTTCCTTCAGCTGACCTTGTTGAAGCTGGTATCGCAGCTCCTGCAGTTGACTTGACAGCTGTACTTGCTGCTGCTAAAGGTTCAAATCTTAAAGTTGCTGCCCAAAACACTTACTTTGAAAATGCTGGTGCCTTCACTGGTGAAACTAGCCCACAAGTTTTGAAAGAAATCGGTACTGACTACGTTGTTATCGGTCACTCAGAACGTCGTGACTACTTCCATGAAACTGATGAAGATATCAACAAAAAAGCAAAAGCAATCTTTGCGAACGGTATGCTTCCAATCATCTGTTGTGGTGAAAGCCTTGAAACTTACGAAGCTGGTAAAGCAGCAGAATTCGTAGGAGCTCAAGTTTCAGCTGCTCTTGCTGGATTGACTGCAGAACAAGTCGCTTCAACAGTTATCGCATACGAACCAATCTGGGCGATCGGTACTGGTAAATCAGCTTCACAAGATGACGCACAAAAAATGTGTAAAGTTGTTCGTGACGTTGTAGCTGCTGACTTTGGTCAAGAAGTGGCTGATAAAGTACGTGTTCAATACGGTGGTTCAGTGAAACCTGAAAACGTTGCTGAATACATGGCTTGTCCAGACGTTGACGGAGCTCTTGTGGGTGGTGCATCACTTGATCCAGAAAGCTTCTTGGCATTGCTTGACTTCGTTAAATAATAACATCTAAAAGGCGAGAGATTTCTCGTCTTTTTTGTCTTTTTTATAGTAGAAAAGACCAGCTTCAAAGCTGGTCTTTTGAGTTAGGAACGTCCTAATAGTTTCTTAATGAGAGAAATCAGTTTGTATTTCAGAGGATTTGGGTAATAACGGAAGGTCCCCATCTTACGTACGATGTAGCCGTTGAAGTTTTGTTTGAAACGAAGAACACCGTCTGACCCGTCAAAGATTCCTTGAATACCAAGGAAGTTATATCTTGGGATACCACGTTTGATGGTTTCAAGCATCATATATTCTTGGAGAACAGCAGGAGCATAGAACTTATTAAATTCTGTATAAGAGCCACTGAATAAATAGGTGGATTCTTGTGGCATATAGACGAAGAGGCTTCCTGCAAGAATGACGTCTTGATCTCCATATTTTTCTATATATTCTTTCGCTTCCTTCTTTCTCACCTCAAAGGTATCAAACTGGCTAGAGAATTCACGAAGTTGATTTTGTTTTTTCTCTGAATTGGGGTTGACTTCAAGATCTTTCTGTAATTTTTCAATCTTCTGTGCTAGTTTTCCTTGGTCTTTTTCAAGATTCGTGTAGTAATGGTGGAAGTTCAGTGTTGCGATCATGAAATCTGCTTTGTCGCCAAAACTGTCATAGAAAGTTTGGTAATAATCCAAGGTCTTATCCTGATAGTCGCGACGGTCACTGGTAGAGGAAGTAATATCCTTAAAGAGTTGCAGTTCATCTCGGTTTAATCGTTTCAGTTCAATACCGAAAGATTTGGCTTTCTTGACAAGTGGCTTTCCTTTTTTACTGAAGCTCTTGAGAAGATTTTTTTCGGTGATGCCCTCCATATCTTTCACATAATGCCAATCACCTTCTCCACCTGGATAACCTGTTGTTAAACCATCATGCTGATAGCCCAAGTTTTTAAGGGTATCCATAAAATGGGTTTGCTCTTCACTGGTTGGATTTCCGTCACTGTCAAAGGTTTGATAGGTATCATAGGGCTTAATAACGAGTTCAATAGCCCCATTTTCTTTCGCATAGTCTTTTAAGGCTGCATAGAAGGGTTCTAGCATAGCCTCCTCTTGGTAAAGGGGGCCAGAATTGATTTCCATATGGAGACCACCTGTCATAGGAAGACTGTACAAGATCGCTGCCACTTGGAATTGATCTTCTTGTTTCCAAGCGATAAATTGGACCGTGTTTCCTCGCTTTTCAAGCAGATCTGCCATTTCAGCAGACTGGATAAAAGAGCGATGGGAGACAGTATTTGCAAATGAGGTAAATTCTTCTTTTGAAATTGTCGTAAGAGTCATGTAACTTATTTACTCCTTAATTTTTTCCGGATCTTGTAGACTTTGTTTACAAGTGGATAGAGTGGACTGGTTGGGAGGTTGAATTCCCCAACAAATTCTTCAATGACAGGATTAAATTTTGATTTGAAATGATAGAGACCACCATCGAGTGAATTTTCAATGCCCCCCATATTTTGCCAAGAAGCACCACGGTCGAAAGCGTGTTGGGCAGTTTCATACCAGGTGAGGATAGCAGGTTGGTAACGGCGGAATTCTTCATCCATCCCTGCATAAACATTTTCAGACGTCCCACCGAATTCAAGGGTTAAGGTCCCAGATAAAGGAACGACCTGTCTACCTGCTTGGAGATGCTGTTCAAGAAATTGCAGTTCTTCCTCTATACGCTCTTTTTCTTTTTGGTTATTCTCAACCTTGCCAGGCTTTGTTTTTTCTGTGAATTTTTCAGCCTCAGCCTTGTTTTTTTCAAGATTTTTTATAAGGGAGGTTTTCCGTTTCTCGAGATCTAGAGTAGATAAAGTAATGTAGGATTGTCCTTGGTAGGTTGTGAGTAGTTTTTCGTAGTAGTCTTTTCCACGCAAATGAATGCTTTTACGTGCCTCAGTCTTTTTCATGAGAGAAGCAAAGTCCTCTAATAATTCAGTCCCGCCAAATTGGACTTGGATCCCTTTGTTTCGAGCAGTTCGGATGGCTTGTCGAGTAGATTTTGAAAGATCTTGCTCGGTGAAAAACTCTTTGTGGATATTCGCTTGAAAGCGTGGTTGGATATTTTCTGCCATATCACTGGTTCGGCCAGTCCATTCAATCCCTTCTTTTGTTAGGGTATCGATCACTTCTTGCACGGCAGGAGCTTGCGTCTGTTCTTGTCCAATCAATTGTTTACTCAAGAAAAGACTTGGATCAAATTTCACAAACAAGGCCTTGTATTGTTTGGCTATCTTTTTAAGGGACTGGATCACATATGAAACCAGCTCCTTGTTTTGGTAATCCATGATGGGGCCTCGAGGAATGTAGAGCATGGAAAAGCCAAGTGGCAGGGGTTGAATCAAGATGCTTGCAACAGCGACTAATTGGTCTTCTTGATAAAAACCAACCCGTTCATTTCCCCAATTATCTTTGATTTTTGCCCATGAGCTGCTTTGTAAGAGATTGGTTTGGTCACTCTGAATAACAAAGTCATCATGCTCACTAGCAGAAATTCCTAGCTGGTAATGGTACATTTCTTATAATACCCACTTTCTAATGGCGTATGCAACGCCAGATTCATCATTTGATTTGGTAATAGTTGTAGCAATTTTTTTAAGAGCTGGATTGCCATTTTCCATAACGACAGCATGTCCCACGACTTCTAGCATGGAACGGTCATTTTCCTCATCTCCGATAGCCATGGTTTCTTCTTGCTGGATTCCAAGTCGTTCAGCTAGATGAAGAACGGCAGCTCCCTTATTGGTCGTTTTTCCTAGAATTTCTAAATAAAAAGGGGCTGATTTGACCATGGTGAAGCGGTCCTGAAATTCTTTTGGGATTTTTGCAATCGCAGTATCCAGAATATCTGGTTCATCGATATACATGGCCTTGACAAATTCTTTCTCTCGAACTTCTTCAGGCGTCCGGTAATAAAGGGGCATATTGACCAGTTGAGATTCATGAATGGTGTAGCGTCCGATATCGCGATTGCTGGTATAGATGCCGTCTTTAGTAATAGCATGAGAGTGGATTTGGAGTTTGTTAGCAAGAGACTCGATATCGAGATAGTCCTCATAATGTAAAAGGTCTTTGATGAGTTCTTTTCCAGTAGCAGTTTCTTGCACCAGACCGCCATTAAAGGTAATGACATAGTCTCCAGGATCCATCAAATGGAGTTCTTTTAAAAGTTTTGAGACCCCTGCGATAGGACGACCGGTTGTGATCACGATTTTAACGCCTGCGGCTTTAGCATCTTGAATGGCTTCAAATACGGAAGGTGTGATCTCTTTTTTTGAATTGAGGAGTGTACCATCGATATCGATCGCAACTAATTTAATGGACATCCGTCTCTCCTGTAAAATAATCATTGGTAATGTAAGAAGTGAATTCTTCTACTTGCTTACTGAAAAGTCCATTAACCTCCAGCATTTCTTTTGGAAAATAGAAGCGGTTGTCCCCATAGCGAGTTCCTGCTAAAGCAGCGACGAGTGGAGACAACTGAGACAATTCAGCGAGACTCCCATCTTTTCGGATCATCTCGATCTGGGTCCGTGGTTTTTCAAGCTCTGGTCGATAAATATCGTAAGGCAGGTCAAAATTTTGATGAATAGCTGTGTAGTAGGTTGGATTAAAGCCAACCTCTTTAATCAGTTTTTCAAGGATTGCTAAGTCTTTCCGCTTATCTTCTGTAAATAGAATCGACTTAAAGACTTTCCGATTGATATAGCGCTGAGCAAGATCAGACAGGATGGTATCCGGGCTATCCATCCAGACTTGGAAATAGGTATTCATCACACCGTCATCTAGATTTAGGTAGTCTTGAATGGTGACCTCTTCTTCAAAAAATGGAATCAAGCGAGGTGAAGTCAGTTGAAAATACTCTTTCTGATCTGGATAAATGGTTCTAGCGCGTTTGAGTAGATTTTGAAGGAGGACTTCCATGGCACGAGTAGCCGGGTGGAAGTAGACCTGCATATACATTTGGTAACGGCTGACCACGTAATCCTCGACAGCGTGCATGCCATTTTGTTGGAAGGCAATACCATTTTCAATCGGTCGAATGACACGCAAAATACGGGTCAAGTCAAATTTTCCATAGGAAGCACCCGTAAAATAGGCATCCCGCAGTAAATAATCCATCCGGTCCACATCAATTTGACTAGAAATCAATTGCACCACTTGTTTATTGGGATAGGTATGATCAATGACGCTGGCTACACGGTTTGGGAAATCAGGTGCTACCTGTAAGAGGATTTGATTGACCTCCGTCTCTGGACTGGTGATGATCAGCTGGGTCATCTTTTCATGATCGGTTCCAAAGAGTCCTTCGAAGGTATGAGAATAGGCACCATGTCCAATGTCATGAAGAAGAGCGGCTGTCATGGTCAGTAAGTTTTCATCAGAATTCCATTGCTCTGCATACTTTTCCTCAAAAATAGACAGAATCCGTCTTGAAATTTCATAGGCGCCAAGACAGTGAGAAAAACGACTATGCTCCCCACCGTGGAAGGTAAAACCAGATGTCCCCAGTTGTTTGATGCGGCGTAGTCGTTGAAATTCTTTACTATTAATTAATTGATAAATGATGGGATGATCCACATGAACGTAATCATGCACGGGATCGCGAAAGACTTTTTCATTCATGGGTCTATTATAGCAAAAAAAAGCCTATTTTGCGATCTAGAGGCTAATAGGGGCAGTCAAAATGCGTAAAATTTGATAGAATAGTAAGGCAAGAAAAGAAGAGAAGGAGACAAAGATGCAGATTCGCATTCAAAATACCATTCGATTTGGAGAAGAAATGGAAATTGTTGATCAGTACTATCAAGGTGAATGGAAGGAAAAAGCAGGTTTTCAATATCTCTTGTATACCAATGAAGAAGATGAAAAGGTTGCTTTGAAATTTTCCAACGATGAATTGGTCATGACACGATTCTCAAGTCCTAAATCCATCATGCGTTTCTACAAAAATGAAGATGGTGGGGCAATCATCCCAACTCCGATGGGCATTCAGCAGTTTTTGATTACAACAGACCTCTTTCAATTAGAAGCAGGTCATTTGCAAGTCTCTTATCGCTTGTTAACTCTCGATGGAGAACAGGAATTTGCCAATTATCAATTACTAGTGGAATGGGAAGAATAGACCTCATTAAATTATTAGAGATCCCGCTTGCTTTATTCTATAAAAATGGTATAATAAAACCACTCAAGGGAGTAGCTGGCGGTTTTCCGCGATAGTGTCGTCATTACGAATTATTTCCGGCACTATATTAAACAGCGAGACTTGTTTTTTTAAAAAACAGGTCTCTTTTTTTGTAAAAAGAGGCCAAAAAGGAGGAGACTGTTTTGTCAAAAGAACAAAATAAAGATTTGTTTTACACGCAATCTTCTGAGGAAGTCCTAAAGAACTTGGACTCATCTGTCGAAGGTTTGTCAACCGCCCAGGCTCAAGAACGCTTAGCGAATTATGGTCGTAATGAGTTGGAAGAGGGTGAAAAACGTAGCCTACTAGCTAAATTCCTTGATCAATTTAAGGATTTGATGATTATCATCTTGCTTGTGGCAGCGGCACTTTCTGTGATTACAGAAGGAATGGACGGTCTAACGGATGCCATGATCATCTTGGCCGTTGTTGTCTTGAATGCTGCCTTTGGGGTTTACCAAGAAGGGCAAGCAGAAGCAGCCATTGAAGCTCTGAAAAATATGTCTAGCCCCATGGCTCGTGTTCGTCGTGATGGCCATGTTATTGAGATTGACTCAAAAGAATTGGTACCCGGAGATATCGTCTTGCTTGAAGCGGGAGATGTCGTGCCTGCAGATATGCGTTTGTTTGAAGCAGCTTCTCTTAAAATTGAAGAAGCAGCTCTTACAGGGGAGTCTGTGCCAGTTGAAAAAGATGTGACAGGACTTGTTGAAGCAGATGCTGGTATTGGGGACCGCGTTAATATGGGTTACCAAAACTCAAATGTAACTTATGGTCGTGGTATTGGTGTCGTAACAAACACTGGTATGTATACAGAAGTTGGTAAGATTGCAGATATGTTGGCTAATGCCGATGAGACTGAAACACCATTGAAGCAAAGCTTGGAACAATTATCTAAAGCCTTGACTTACTTAATTGTTGTGATTGCGGTCATTACTTTCTTAGTTGGTGTCTTCGTTCGTGGAGAGCATCCATTAGAAGGCTTGATGGTTGCGGTAGCCCTTGCGGTTGCGGCCATTCCAGAAGGACTTCCTGCCATTGTAACTATCGTTCTATCTTTGGGAACTACAACCCTTGCCAAACGCAATTCGATTGTTCGTAAATTACCAGCGGTTGAAACTCTTGGTTCAACAGAAATCATCGCATCTGATAAAACAGGTACTTTGACTATGAACCAAATGACTGTTGAGAAGGTCTACACCAACGGTCAATTGCAAAGCTCTGCAGCTGAAATTGCTGCTAGCAACAATACCCTTCGTATCATGAACTTTGCCAATGATACTAAGGTGGACCCATCTGGCAAGTTGATTGGGGACCCAACAGAGACTGCTTTGGTACAGTTTGGTTTGGATCACAATTTTGATGTTCGCGAAATTTTGAAGGATGAACCACGTGTGGCAGAATTGCCATTTGACTCTGACCGTAAGCTTATGTCAACTATCCATAAGGAATCGGACGGTTCTTACTTTATCGCTGTCAAAGGAGCTCCTGACCAATTGCTCAAACGTGTGACGCGTATTGAAGTTAATGGGGAAGTTCGTCCTATCACGGATGAAGACAAGAAAGCTATCCTTGCTACCAACAAAGACTTGGCCAAACAAGCCCTTCGTGTCTTGATGATGGCTTATAAGACAAGCAACGAAATCCCAACCTTGGAATCTGAAATTGTTGAGTCTGACCTCATTTTCTCTGGTTTGGTCGGCATGATTGACCCTGAGCGTCCAGAAGCAGCAGAAGCTGTCCGTGTCGCTAAGGAAGCGGGTATCCGTCCTATCATGATCACGGGTGACCACCAAGATACAGCAGAAGCCATTGCCAAACGTCTGGGAATCATCGATCCAAATGATACAGAAGACCATGTCTTCACAGGGGCTGAGTTGAATGAACTCTCTGACGAAGAATTCCAAAAAGTCTTCAAGCAATACTCTGTCTATGCGCGTGTATCACCTGAACACAAAGTTCGGATCGTGAAAGCTTGGCAAAATGAAGGCAAAGTTGTTGCTATGACTGGTGACGGGGTCAACGATGCACCATCACTTAAGACAGCTGATATCGGTATCGGTATGGGGATTACAGGTACAGAAGTTTCTAAGGGAGCTTCAGACATGGTCCTTGCAGATGATAACTTTGCAACCATTATCGTAGCGGTAGAAGAAGGACGTAAGGTCTTCTCAAATATCCAAAAATCAATCCAATACCTCTTGTCTGCCAATATGGCTGAAGTCTTCACCATCTTCTTTGCAACCCTCTTTGGTTGGGATGTGTTACAACCAGTACATCTTCTTTGGATCAACTTGGTAACAGATACCCTACCAGCCATCGCCCTTGGTGTGGAACCAGCTGAGCCAGGTGTCATGACCCACAAACCTCGAGGACGTAAATCTAACTTCTTTGACGGTGGGGTCTTCGGAGCTATTCTTTATCAAGGTGTCTTCCAAACCATGCTGGTTCTTGGTGTTTATGGCTGGGCCTTACTCTATCCAGAACATGCGACTCGTGCCGAAATCCATGCAGACGCTTTGACTATGGCCTTTGCAACTCTTGGTTTGATCCAATTGCTCCATGCCTTTAACGTTAAATCGGTTTACCAATCCATCTTTAAAGTGGGACTCTTCAAGAACAAGACCTTTAACTGGTCGATTCCAGTTGCCTTTGTTCTCTTGATGGCGACCATCATTGTCCCTGGATTTAACAAACTCTTCCATGTCTCTCATTTGAGTTTGACACAATGGTTAGCTGTTATGATTGGTTCGCTCTTGATTGTTGTTCTCGTTGAGATTGTAAAAGCCGTTCAACGTGCACTTGGAAAAGATAAAAACGCCATTTAAGGATAAAAAAAGTCATCTTCGGATGGCTTTTTTTGCGGGCAAAATAGACTGGGCATATTTCTTGAGGTACGTGTGGATTTTTGATAAACTAGTCAACAGTTTGAAGAAAGGAAACTTAGTTATGAAAAAGTTTTTTGCTGAAGTAATCGGCACATTTATGCTTGTCTTTATCGGGACTGGCGCAGTTGTTTTTGGAAATGGAACAGAAGGTCTGGGACATTTAGGAATTGCTTTGGCATTCGGTTTATCCATTGTTGCAGCAGCTTACTCAATTGGGACTGTTTCTGGTGCCCACTTGAACCCAGCTGTTTCGATTGCCATGTTTGTGAACAAACGCTTGTCTTCAAAGGACTTGATTAATTATATTGCAGCGCAAGTAGTGGGGGCGGTTCTCGCATCTGCAACAGTACTTTTCCTCTTGTCAAATTCAGGTATGTCAACAGCTAGTCTTGGTGAAAATGCCTTGGCTAAAGGAGTGACTCCATTTGGCGGTTTCTTGTTTGAAGTGATTGCGTCCTTTATCTTTATCTTAGTCATCATGACAGTGACATCAGCTACCAAAGGTAATGGGAAAATCGCTGGTCTTGTGATCGGTTTGAGCTTGACTTTGATTATTCTTGTTGGTTTGAACATTACAGGACTTTCTGTTAACCCAGCTCGTAGCTTGGCACCTGCCCTCTTTGTTGGTGGTGCAGCCCTTCAACAAATTTGGATCTTTATCTTGGCTCCAATTGTCGGTGGTGTTCTGGCTGCAATCGTTGCAAAAAATCTCTTGGATACAGAAGAGTAAAAAAATTGGTTCCGAAGGAACCAATTTTTTTATAGTTCAAGGATCGCCATGGCTTGAGAAAATTCATGAGCGAGCTTTTTTTTCTTGTATGCTTTAAATTCGGGGAGGTCTTTGATTCTGCGATAGCGTTTGTAGGGATCGTATCGTTTTGGAAAATCATATTCAGGAAAAGCTTCGAAAAATTGTTTGCAAAGCTCCCATTCTCGGACATAGCCTAAAGGTCTGGCATGATAGGTGATATTGTCGATTTTCCTATCTGAAATTCTGTGGTGGCTGTGTCCAAATATGACATCTTTGACAGGGAATTGCCGAAAAAGCTCATGAAAGGCTTGGCTCCCTAGAAAAGCATTAAAGCGTTCAAAATAAGGGTGGCGCAGGAGAAACTGACTATGAGGAACAAAGTGCATGGCGATGATCAGGGGTTGGTCTACACGCATGAGCTCTTGTTCCAGCTCTTGCAACAGACGTTGGGTAATGGCTGGATCAGATCCCATTCGTTGGAGGCGTCTGTCAAACCAAAATAGATTTTTGGTTTGGAGATGTTTTTGGGGAGAGATGGCAGGAACAAAACTGTAGTCATACCAGCCCGAAAAGGCAAGAAGCGTATGATTGGAGAAGGGAATCTTTTGAAATTCAAAAGGTCTCATGGCTTCTTCTGATAGGCCCAGCATATCATGATTTCCTAAGCTAAAGGTCACAGGAAGGTGACATTGAAGTTGGTCTAAAAATTCCTGTGAGGTCTTTTCAAAGCCGTTGGCAATATCTCCTGCAATATGTAGATGTTGAATGTTTTGTTGCTGGAAAAGAGTGATCAGGGTCTCTAATTCATCTTTGCCGAAGTTGTTCGAATCAATATGTAAATCGGACATAAAAGCTACTGTTGTCATGCTACCAGTCTAGCATAAGAGGATCTTTTTTTCTAACAATTAGGTTACAAATGAATAGAAAAAATGCTGAAAATCAGCTGGATTGGCAGTGGTCAACCAGCAGATCCAATATTGGAAGGTGGGCAAATAGTGAAGGTTATGATATAATAGACTAGATACATAGAAAGAGGTACTTATGGACATTTCAGAAATTCGTCAAAAAATTGACGCAAATCGTGAAAAATTAGCTTCTTTCAGGGGGTCTCTTTGACTTAGAGGCATTGGAAGAAGAAATTGCCATTTTAGAAAATAAAATGACAGAACCTGATTTTTGGGATGATAACATTGCTGCGCAAAAGACATCTCAAGAATTAAATGAACTCAAGCAGACCTATGAAAATTTCCATCAAATGGTGGATCTCTTTGATGAGTCAGAAATCTTACTGGACTTTTTGGCAGAAGATGATTCGGTCAAAGAAGAATTGATCGAGAAGTTGGAGGAGCTGGATAAACGTATGACCAGCTATGAGATGACCTTGCTATTGTCTGAACCTTATGACAATAATAATGCCATCTTAGAAATCCACCCAGGTTCAGGAGGAACAGAAGCTCAGGACTGGGGCGACATGCTTCTTCGGATGTATACTCGTTTTGGAAATGCTCACGGCTTTAAAGTTGAAGTCTTGGACTATCAGGCTGGAGATGAGGCTGGAATCAAGTCTGTGACCTTATCTTTTGAAGGGCCACATGCATACGGTCTTCTGAAATCTGAAATGGGGGTACACCGTTTGGTTCGGATCTCTCCATTTGACTCTGCTAAACGGCGTCATACGTCTTTTACATCTGTTGAGGTTATGCCCGAATTAGACGATACCATCGAGGTTGAAGTTCGTGATGATGATATCAAGATGGATACCTTCCGCTCTGGTGGAGCTGGTGGACAAAACGTCAACAAGGTCTCTACAGGGGTGCGCTTGACCCACATTCCGACAGGGATTGTAGTGGCATCCACCGTGGATCGAACCCAATACGGGAACCGTGATCGTGCGATGAAGATGTTGCAGGCTAAACTCTACCAATTAGAGCAAGAGAAAAAAGCAGCAGAAGTGGATTCTCTAAAAGGGGATAAAAAAGAAATCACCTGGGGAAGTCAAATCCGCTCCTATGTTTTTACCCCTTACACCATGGTTAAGGATCACCGGACCAACTACGAAGTAGCGCAGGTAGACAAGGTGATGGATGGAGATATCGATGGCTTTATCGATGCCTACCTTAAATGGCGTCTCCAATAACCTCGAGGGAATCAACCAGAAAAGAATGAAAGGAATTTCATTACATGTCAATGATTGAAATGAAAGATGTTGTCAAAAAGTATGACAACGGGACGACGGCCCTTCGCGGGGTCTCTGTCCAAATTGAACCAGGAGAATTTGCCTACATCGTAGGACCTTCTGGTGCAGGGAAGTCGACCTTTATTCGACTTTTATACCGTGAAGTCAAACACGATAAAGGAAGTTTGAAAGTAGCTGATTTTGATTTGGATAAAATCAAAAAACGCGATATTCCTATGTTGCGACGCAATGTGGGAGTGGTCTTCCAAGATTATAAATTGCTTCCAAAGAAAACCGTTTATGAAAATATTGCCTACGCTATGCAAGTTATCGGTGAGCGCCGTCGCAATATTAAAAAGCGTGTGATGGAAGTTTTGGATCTTGTCGGATTGAAACACAAGGTCCGCTCATTCCCGAATGAATTGTCCGGTGGGGAGCAACAACGGATTGCGATTGCTCGTGCGATCGTCAACAATCCGAAAGTCTTGATTGCGGATGAGCCAACGGGGAACTTGGACCCAGATAATTCATGGGAAATCATGAATCTTTTGGAGCGGATTAATCTGCAAGGGACCACAGTATTGATGGCGACCCACAATAGCCAGATTGTAAATACTTTACGTCACCGTGTCATCGCGATTGAAAATGGTCGTGTAGTGCGTGATGAAGCGGAAGGAGAGTACGGATACGATGATTAGAAGATTTTTCCGACACTTAATCGAATCGCTTAAAAGCTTGAAACGAAATGGTTGGATGACGATTGCAGCGGTCAGCTCGGTTATGATTACCCTTAGCTTGGTTGCTATTTTCGCCTCAGTTATTGCCAATACCATCAAGCTTTCAGATGATATTCAAAACAGTGTGCGGGTTGTAGTATACATGCGCAAGGATATTCAAGATCAGAGCGAGCAGATTGAAAAAGACGGTCAAACCGTGACCAATGAAAACTACCATAAGGTCTACGATGCTCTGACAGCCATGAAGCATGTTGATAAGGTTGATTTTTCTAGCAAGGAAGAACAGTATGATAAACTGATCAAAACGGCTGGGAACAACTGGAAGATTTTTGATGGAGATGCCAATCCTCTCTATGATGCTTATTATGTAGAGACAACAGCTCCTAAATATGTAAAGCAAGTATCGGCTGATGCCAAAAAAATTGAAGGGGTCTCTGAAGTTAAAGATGGTGGGGTCGATACCCAACGCTTGTTTGCTCTTGGAACCTTCATCCGAAACTGGGGCTTGATTGGTGTAGCTTTATTGATTTTCATCGCAGTCTTCTTGATTTCAAATACCATTCGGATTACCATCATTTCACGTAGTCGTGAGATTAAGATTATGCGACTGGTAGGAGCAAAAAATGGCTATATTCGTGCACCATTCCTTTTAGAAGGTGCTTGGATCGGTCTCTTGGGAGCCTTGGTTCCTTCAGCTTTGGTCTTCTATGTTTATAATGTTGTCTATACATCTATGAACAATAACTTGGCAGATCAAAACTTGTATCTCTATAGTCCTCATCTCTTGGTACCGATCATGGTCGGTGGCCTCTTTGGATTAGGAATTTTGATTGGAGCGATTGGTTCTTCAATCTCCATGAGACGTTTTCTTAAGATATAATAAAAAAGCAAGTTCGCACTTGCTTTTTTTGTCTACTTTTATGAGGACAGGAAGGATGATAAGGACTCTTTAGGATTGTCTAAAGAAGGGATTGAACATCTTCTCGTGACCAATAGAAGTCTCAGGGCCATGACCGGGATAGACAGTGTAGGAAGATGGAAGGGTAAAGAGTTCTTCTCTGATACTGCTAAGCAACTGTGTCGCGTTCCCTGTTGGAAGATCGGTCCGTCCAATGGTTTCGCGAAAAAGGGCGTCACCGGATAGAACCAGGTGATCCTCAGGAAAGACGATGGAGACCCCTCCTGCAGAGTGGCCTGGTGTCTCCAGAACATAAAAGTGGAAATCGGCTATTTGGTAATCGGAGCGAATGTCATAAAGGAAGTCGGCCTCCTTGCATACCACATCTTCTAAATCCGCATGACGATCCAAACCAGATAAATTATCGACAGGAGAAGACAACCAACTGGCTTCTGCTGAATGGACATAAACAGATGGGAAATGATAGGTCTGACGAACCTTTTCAAGACTCATAATGTGATCGTAATGTGTATGGGTTAAAAGAATCGCTACGATTGGTTTACCGATGCGATCTATTTGTTTTTGAATGGTCGCCCAGTCGCTACCTGGATCGACAAGAATGAGGGAATGGTCATTTTCAAGGTAGTAGGTGTTTTCATAAGCTACAGGATTAACGGTACGATAGATTTTCATAAGGACTCCTTTCTAGAATAGTGTATCAAATTGCGAGGAAAATAACAGGATTGAAGTCAGCATGAAAGGAGAAAAAAATCTGCAGAGCTTGCTCAAACGTGATATAATTTTAAGTATTATGACAAGACAGAAACGGAAATATGCCATTGTGGATCTGGAAGCGACCAGTGCTGGAAGCAATGCTAAGATCATTCAGGTTGGGATTGTCATCATCGAAGATGGGAGGATTACTCAATCCTATGAGACGGATGTGAATCCCCATGAACGATTGGATGAGCATATCAAACAATTGACTGGCCTGACAGATGCTCGCTTGAAAAAAGCACCAGAGTTTGCACAAGTGGCAAAAGAAATTTTTGAATTAATAGAAGATGCCGTCTTTGTGGCCCATAATGTCAAATTTGATGCGAATTTATTGGCAGAAGCCCTTTTTTGGGAAGGATTTGAGCTAACGACTCCTCGGATTGATACGGTTGAATTGTCTCAAATTTTCTATCCGACTTTAGAACGCTACAATTTAGGAGCGCTTGCGGCTGAACTGGAAATTGAGTTGCACCATGCTCACTCCGCTCTAGCGGATGCTATGGCAACAGCCCAGCTGCTGTTGAAATTGAGAGAGAAAATTGCGAGCTTACCAAGAGGATTGATCGAAAAACTTCTTTCGATGGCAGATTGTTTGATTTATGAATCGCGACTCTTAATAGAAGATGCGCTTGAAGACAGTAGCCTTTTTTTACCAGCTCATTTAGTAGAAGTTCATGGTCTCTATCTGCGAAAGCCACAACAGTTTATAGAAAGTCGTCATTTGTCTGAACAGTTTGAACTCAATATGCAGCTGTTGGGAATGGAGGCTTATCCGGAACAAAGAGAATTTGTTGCCTATATCGAGGACAGTTTGCAACAGCCACTTCCGAGTTTTATTGAAGCGCCAACGGGTATTGGGAAGACCTACGCCTATCTATTAACGCTTTTGGCGAAAACTTCCAAGCGCATTCTTGTCAGTGTTCCCACTAAAATTCTTCAGGATCAAATTATGAAGAAGGAAGGAAAGACCATCCAAGATCTTTTCCAAATTCCCTTTCATAGTCTGAAAAGTCCCAAGGATTACATCCAACTCGATAAATTGTATGAGGCCTTACAGAGTGAGTCAGATAATGGGATGATCCGACGCTTTAAAATGCAACTGTTGGTTTGGCTGACCATGACGGAAACGGGAGAGTTCAGTGAAATTGGTCAACTCTATCGTCATCTTCATTTTGTATCTGAAATATGCCACGATGGCCAATTGTCAAAACGTTCACTTTTTTATCAGGAAGATTTTTGGCGTCTCGGCCAGGAAAAAGTGAAAACCAGCCGGGTAATTCTGACCAATCATGCCTATCTGTTAACACGTCTAGAAGATGATAAGAGTCTACTTCAAGAATCTGTTCTGGTAGTGGATGAAGCGCAAAAACTCTTCTTTGCTTTAGAACAGTTTTCACAGAGAGAAGAAACCTTGCAATCTCTTCTTCTAGGCTTGCAACACGCCATCGAAGAGGAAAAAGATCTTCTGCAACGGCGTTTGCTGGAAAGTATTCAATTTGAATTAAATGCCTGCTCTAAGGAAGTTGTACAAGGAAAAACAGCGATCTTATCAGATCAAACAGTGGCAAAAATTCGACAGGATGTATCGGAATTAAAAAACGAATCTCTAGAGAATCTAAGGGAATTGTTTGATGAGCGATACCAGATTTTTTGGATGGACAAGGAAGTGGTCGAAAGCCACCAGATTCTTCGTCTCCATGGAGGAGTTGAGGACTTGCTATCCTTTAAGGAGTTTGTGCCTGAAGAAGTACCCGTGCTCTTTGTATCAGCGACGATCGCGATCAGTAAAAAGGTGCATTTACCTGCTCTTTTAGGATATCAAGAGCAGCAGATCTACCGGGTGCCAATAACAGTCAAACAACACCAGGAATTGTTGGTGCCGATAGATTTTCCAGATGTCGTTTCTTTATCTTCCGTGGAGTATGCAGGAGAGATTTGTCAGCTCATCGATGAACTTTTTCCTCTAAGAAAACCAATTTTTCTCTTGTTTACCTCAAAAGAATTGTTACTGGAGACGTCAAACGCCTTGAAGTTTCCTCATTTGGCCCAGTATCGAAATGGCGATGCAGCTAATATTAAGCGACGATTTGACCGAGGAGAAACCTCTATTTTATTGGGAACAGGAAGCTTTTGGGAGGGAGTCGATTTTTCCCAACAAAAAGAAGTGATTCAAATCATCACGCGCCTTCCTTTTGACAATCCTAAAGATTATATGGTTCAAAAGCTGAATACAAAACTCAGAGAACAGGGGAAAAATCCCTTTTACGACTATAGTCTTCCAGTCGCGATTTTAAGGCTCAAACAGGCTATTGGGAGAACCAGCCGTTTTCAAGATCAGGAATCTCTGGTCCTCTTATTGGATCAGCGGGTGGTAACCAAGCGATATGGAAAACAAATTTTGGACGGGTTGCAACAAGTGTTGCCCCTTCACACGACAGTGAGAGAGCGGCTTGTTGAGCAAGCAGCTGACTTTTTTGAAAGGAATTGAGAAAATGAAAAATAAAGGATTTGGACTTGCAATTGCATTTGTACTGGCACTTTGTGCTATGTTGTTGGGAACTTTCTTTCCCATTATTGGCTCCAGTGTTTTTGCCTTAATTTTAGGAATTGTCCTTAATGAATTTGTGGATTTGCCGGAGAATTCACGACCAGGCTTGAACTGGTCCGGTAAGAAATTGTTACAGTATTCGATTATCTTCATGGGATTTAGCTTGCCCATTGCGACGGTTGCCTCTACAGGTTTGTCTTCTTTAAAGATTAGTCTGCCAACGATAACCGTTGCCTTTCTTGCAGCTATTATTTTTGGGAGAGTCTTCCACCTGAAATCTCATCTACGGACCTTAATTGGGTTTGGTACAGCTATTTGTGGTGGATCTGCTATTGCAGCAGCAGCACCGATCATTGAAGCAGACGAAGAGGAAATAGCCCTATCTATGTCAACTATCTTCTTCTTCAACATTTTGGCTGTCTTTATCTTTCCAGTATTAGGCCATTTATGGCATATGTCTAATTTTCAATTTGGCCTCTGGTCAGGAACAGCCATTAACGATACGTCATCTGTTGTAGCAGCAGCATTTTCTTACAGTAAAGCAGCGGGGCAAATGGCTACAATTGTTAAGTTAACACGCGCCCTGATGATTGTACCAGTTTGTTTGGGCTTGATCGGTTTAAAATGGTATCGGAGTAAACAACAAGGAAGAAACAAAGGAATGTTAAAGAAAATTATTCCTTGGTTTATTATCTGGTTTATTGTGGCTTCCATTCTTTCTTCTATTGGCCTGGTACCTAAAGTGGTCCTACCATACCTAAATGACCTTTCTCACCTCTTTATGGCCATGGCCTTGGTTGGAATCGGAAGCAAGGTTTCTTGGAAACAGTTCCGTGCAGCAGGAGCAGCCCCCCTTCTAGTAGGGTTGATTGCTTGGTTTTGTGTAGCAGGATCTAGCTTGATTCTACAAATGTTGTTCTATTAATTGATTTGATGATTCTCACAGAAAGGAACGTGAATGAAGAAACATCATTTTTGGACGATTCACCTGGATTATTCCATCATTGGGAGTGTCTTCGCCCTTCTCATGATTGGGATTTTATCTGTTTATGTGGCAGTTTCTCATGATTATCCCCAAATGGTGTGGCCTTTTTTGGGGCAGCAATTAGCCTGGATTGGTGTGGGATGTATTATTTGCCTGATTGTGACGATTTTTAGTACGAAATTTCTTTGGAAAATCACTCCCTTTCTTTACCTACTAGGCTTGGCCTTGATGGTTCTTCCTCTTGTTTTTTATAATCCAAACTTGGTGGCTTCAACAGGTGCAAAAAACTGGGTAGCTTATGGAAACATCACCTTATTTCAGCCTTCAGAATTTATGAAGATTCCCTTCATCCTGATGCTGTCACGTTCTATTGTTCGATTTTTACAAAGAAATAAGGGGCGTGAGCGATTGTTACGACAAGATTGGTTTTTAATTCTAGAGTTGACCATCTATACAATTCCGGTCTTTGCCTTATTGGCCCTCCAGCAGGACTTGGGAACGGCCTTAGTATTCTTGGCCATCTTTGCGGGCTTAGTGCTCGTTTCAGGAGTTTCTTGGAAAATAATCTTGCCGGTCATCTTGCTTCTGGCAGGTGGGTTAGCAGGCTTTCTCTTTCTCTTTCTATCAGAAGGGGGTCGGGCTTTTCTGCACCAGCAAGTAGGGATGCCAACCTACCAAATGAACCGTATTTTAGCCTGGTTAAATCCTTTTGACTATGCACAAACAACCACCTACCAGCAGGCGCAAGGACAGCTAGCCATTGCCAGTGGTGGACTCTTTGGTCAAGGATTTAATGTATCTAATTTATTGGTTCCCGTAAGGGAAAGTGATATGATTTTTACGGTCGTAGCAGAGGACTTTGGATTTGTTGGAGCTCTGGTATTGTTGATTTTATATGTGTCCCTGATTTACCGCATTTTAAAAATTACCCTACAGTCCAATAACCAATTTTATACCTATATCTCCATCGGATTTATTATGATGCTGGTCTTTCATATTTTTGAAAATGTTGGAGCAGTAACGGGTCTTCTCCCCTTGACGGGGATTCCCCTCCCCTTTATCTCACAAGGTGGATCGTCTATTATTAGTAATCTGATTGGTGTTGGTCTGGTCCTCTCAATATATAATCATAGTAGCAGAAAGAAAGAGCCAGAAGAAGGGCCTCCAATCCGTAAAAAAGTAGTCCTTAAAAAGGCGCAATAGCGCAATAGATAGAAAGAAGGAATGAAAATGAAAAAAGTAGCAACGGTTTTAGCAAATGGTTTTGAAGAAATTGAAGCCTTGACCATTGTCGATGTTTTGAGACGTGCTGGGATCGACTGTGACCTTATTGGTATGGAAGAAACGGTCACAGGTTCTCACCAGATCACAGTGGAAGTCGACCGCCTCTGGAATGGGGACCTGTCAGATTATGATGGAATCTTCTTACCAGGTGGGATGCCAGGAGCAGCGAATTTGAGGGATAATGCAGAATTGATCACAGCTCTTCAGGAAGAAAGTGGCAAAGGAAAAACCATCTCTGCAATTTGTGCCGCTCCCATTGTTTTGGCGCGTGCCGGCCTCTTAAAAGATAAACACTATACCTGTTACGATGGTTTTGAAGAAGAGATTCAAGATGGGCACTATCAGAAAGAAACAGTGGTGAAAGACGGGAATCTCTTGACCAGTCGTGGTCCTTCAACTGCGCTTGCCTTGGCTTATGCCTTGGTAGAGCAATTTGGAGGAGATGCCCAAAGCCTTCGTCAAGGAATGCTCTATCAAGATGTCTTTGGAGATGCTTAAAAGAGCTCTTTTGGACACCATATTTTCTGGTGAAAGTTTACATTCTATGACGGGAAATGACTTCTCTATGATTTAAAATGAAATGACCGTAAAAAATGGCTAAAATCCCCCCTAAATGAGGGTTTTAGCTTATTTTTTTTGTCCATTTGTGGTATAATATTGACTATGAATTATCATGATTTTATATGGGATCTTGGTGGGACGCTATTGGATAATTACGAAACGTCCACAAATGCCTTTGTAGCGACATTGAAGGACTTTCACATCCAAGCCGATCATGATTCTGTTTATGCAGCATTAAAAATCTCAACACAGGATGCAATTCAAACCTTTGCCCCTCATATTTCCAATTTTCGTACGGAATACAAGAAAAAAGAAGCCTTGGGCTTGCAAGAGCCGGTCTTATTTGAGGGAGCAAAAGAGTTACTAGAAGAGATCCAAGCACATGGAGGACGCCATTTTTTGGTATCTCATCGGGATCGCCAAGTTTTGACCCTTATTGAACAGACAGGCATTGCACCCTACTTTACGGAGATTGTAACGGCAGACGAGGGCTTTCCTCGAAAACCAGACCCAGCCTCTATGCTTTATTTGAAGGAAAAATATGGTATTCAAGACGGTCTGGTCATCGGAGATCGTCCGATCGATATAGAAGCTGGAAAGGCTGCAGGGCTTTCGACCTATTTATTTGATTCTATGCCACACTTACACCAGTTTATATTTGAATAGAAAAGGGAAATTATGACAGAGGATAAACAGCAAGAAAATCAAGCACAAGAATATGATGCCAGTCAGATTCAGGTCTTGGAAGGACTAGAAGCCGTTCGGATGCGTCCGGGAATGTATATTGGATCTACCTCAAAAGAAGGTCTTCATCATCTGGTCTGGGAAATCGTTGATAACTCGATCGACGAAGCCTTAGCTGGTTTTGCTAGCCATATTGAAGTTTTCATTGAAGCAGATAATTCGATCACGGTTGTCGATGATGGTCGTGGGATCCCAGTGGATATCCAAGAAAAGACAGGTCGACCTGCCGTTGAAACTGTCTTTACCGTGCTTCACGCGGGAGGAAAATTTGGCGGAGGCGGCTACAAGGTTTCTGGTGGTCTTCACGGGGTAGGGTCATCCGTCGTGAATGCCCTCTCCACATCCCTCGATGTTCGCGTCTATAAAAATGGCAGTATCTATTACCAAGAGTATCGACGTGGACACGTTGTGGATGATTTGAAAGTCATCGGGGAGACTGATCGGACAGGGACAACCGTCCACTTTATTCCAGACCCAGAAATCTTCACGGAAACCACCGAGTATGATTTTGAAAAATTAAATAAACGAATTCAAGAACTAGCCTTTTTGAATCGTGGCTTGCGTATTTCTTTGACGGATAAGCGAGAAGGCTTAGAGCAAGAAAAGCATTACCACTACGAAGGTGGGATCTCTAGTTACGTCGAATACATCAATGAAAACAAAGATGTCATCTTTGAAAAACCAATCTACACAGATGGTGAAATGGATGATATTACAGTTGAAGTAGCTATGCAATATACCACAGGCTACCATGAGACGGTCATGAGTTTTGCGAATAACATTCATACCCATGAAGGTGGGACTCATGAACAGGGCTTCCGTACAGCTCTCACTCGTGTGATCAATGATTACGCTAAGAAAAATAAACTCTTAAAAGAAAATGAAGACAACTTAACAGGTGAGGATGTTCGGGAAGGTTTAACAGCAGTTATCTCAGTTAAACATCCAAACCCACAGTTTGAAGGACAAACCAAGACAAAGCTTGGAAATTCAGAAGTTGTAAAAATTACCAATCGACTCTTTAGTGATGCCTTTTCTGATTTCCTTTTGGAAAATCCACAAATCGCTAAGAAAATCGTTGAAAAAGGGATTTTAGCAGCTAAAGCTCGGGTAGCAGCTAAGCGGGCACGGGAAGTGACCCGTAAGAAATCGGGACTTGAGATCTCTAACCTGCCTGGTAAATTGGCAGACTGTTCTTCAAACAACCCACAAGAAACAGAACTCTTCATCGTCGAAGGGGATTCGGCTGGAGGATCTGCTAAATCAGGTCGGAACAGGGAGTTCCAGGCGATTCTCCCTATTCGTGGGAAAATCCTCAACGTGGAAAAGGCCAGTATGGACAAGATTCTTGCCAATGAAGAGATCCGTAGTTTATTTACTGCTATGGGAACTGGATTTGGTGCTGAATTTGATGTCACAAAAGCGCGTTATCAAAAATTAGTCATCATGACCGATGCCGATGTCGATGGCGCACATATTCGAACCCTTCTGTTGACCTTGATCTATCGCTATATGAAACCAGTCTTGGAAGCGGGATATGTTTATATTGCGCAACCACCAATCTATGGGGTCAAAGTCGGTAGTGAGATCAAAGAATATATCCAACCTGGTGCCAACCAAGAAGCAGAATTAGCTGCAGCTTTGGAACGCTATTCAGAAGGTCGCTCAAAACCAACCATCCAACGCTACAAAGGTCTTGGGGAAATGGATGATCACCAATTATGGGAAACAACCATGAACCCCGAACACCGCTTGATGGCACGGGTATCAGTAGACGATGCTGCGGAAGCAGATAAGATATTTGATATGTTGATGGGAGACCGCGTGGAACCACGTCGGGAATTTATTGAAGAAAACGCTGAATATAGTACACTCGATGTATAAAATTCAACGAACGCTTCCCATTAATGGATATTTTATGGTATAATTACTAGGATTACGTTCAAGTAATACGATGAAGGAGTTTTTATATGTCTAGTGGACTAATTGTTCTCATCTTTATTGTCGCCCTTATCTTGATTGTAGGATATGTGGTTGCAGTCATTTTGAGAAAACGAAACGAGGCCTTACTGGCAGCACTGGAAGAACGAAAAGAAAAGTTATATAACCTTCCGGTCAACGATGAAGTTGAGGCCGTAAAAAACATGCATTTGATTGGTCAAAGTCAAGTTGCATTTCGTGAATGGAATCAAAAATGGGTAGATTTATCCTTAAATTCATTTGCTGATATTGAAAACAATCTGTTTGAAGCGGAAGGCTACAATAATTCTTTCCGTTTCATGAAGGCTAAACAAGCTATTGACAATATCGAAAGTCAGATCCAGTTGATCGACGAAGATATCAAGGCGATTCGCCAAGCCCTTTCAGATCTTGAAGAGCAAGAACAAAAAAATAGCGGACGCGTGGTTCATGCCTTAGATATGTTTGAAGAACTTCAAAAAGAAGTCACTTCAGATCCAGATCGTTATGGCAGTGCGCTTCCTGAAATTGAAAAGCAAATTGGAAATATTCAATCTGAGTTTTCACAATTTGTCACCTTGAATTCTTCAGGTGACCCTGTTGAAGCAGCTGAAATCCTTGATACCGCTGAGAATCATATTGTGGCCTTAAAACAAATTGTTGAGCGAGTGCCAGAAATTGTCACCGCTCTTCAGTCAAAACTTCCAGACCAATTAGAGGATTTGGAAAGTGGCTACCGAAAGCTTTTGGAATCTGGCTACCACTTCACTGAAACAGATATTGAATCTCGTTTCCAACAGTTGCATGCTTCCTTGAAGAACAATATGGCAAATGTATCCGCGCTTGAATTGGACAATGCTATTTACGAGAATGAGCAAATTCAAGAGGAAATCGATGCATTGTATCACATCTTTACTCGTGAAATCGAATCACAAAAAGTCGTGAAGAAGTTAGTGAAACAACTGCCTGGCTATTTGAAACACGCAAAAGATAACAATAGCAACCTTGCAGCAGAAGTGGAACGCCTTGGTAAAACATTCGTCTTGAATGAAAGCTTTAGCCAACAGTTAAAAGAGTTGGAAGCTGAGCTATCTTCACAAGAAAATGTGGTAGAAGATGCCTTGAAAGATTCATCTGAAACACAAAAGGCCTATTCTATCGTAGAAGAAGAGTTAGAAGCTATTGAAGCTCGCTTGAAAGAAATCGAAGATGAGCAAATTGGTTTAAGTGATTCCCTTTCAAAAATTGAAAAAGACGATGCCAATGCTCGCCAAAAAGTTAACATCTATGCCAACCGTTTGCATGCCATTAAACGCTATATGGACAAACGGAACTTGCCAGGAATTCCTCAAGAATTCTTGGAATTATTCTTCACAGCAAGCAACAATACAGAGGCTTTGATGGATGAGTTGGAAGGGGATAAAATCAACATCGAATCAACCAATCGTTTGTTAGATATTTTGACAAATGATATGAATGAATTGGAAGAAGCGACTTATCGAATTGTACAAAATGCTACTTTAACTGAGCAGTTGTTGCAATACTCAAACCGTTACCGTTCATTTGATGATCATGTGCAAGCAGCTTTTGATGAATCCCTTTATATTTTCGAAAGAGAATATGACTATGCGGCTTCCTTCAAAGTCATCTCAGATGCTTTGGAGATGGTAGAAGCTGGAGTGACCGATCGCTTTGTTACTTCGTATGAAAAAACTCGGGAGCAAATTCGCTTCTAATAACAAAAAAACGACTTCTTAGGAGGTCGTTTTTTTATCTTCAAATGATCATTGAAACTTGAAATTTAAACCCTATTTTTGTATAGTAAGGGAGAAATAAGAAAGGAAAGCGATGAAAGAAGTAACCGGTCTCCTCGTTATGGATGTAGATGGAACCTTGATCCGACAGGAAGGGATTGATCTACTAGCTCAAGAAGCTGGCGTGGGAGAAAAAGTAGCAGAGATAACAGCACAAGCAATGAATGGAGAGCTGGATTTTGCAGCATCTTTACAGGCGCGTGTCGCTTTATTGAAAGGTTTGGAGACATCTATCTTTCCGAAAATTATAGAGCAGATGGACGTTACACCGGGAGCTAAGACCTTAATCACGGAACTTCATCAAAGAGGTTACAAGGTTGGCCTTGTTTCAGGGGGATTTCATGAAGTCATCGATCCTATCGCGAGGTCTTTAGGAATTGATCTGGTTCGTGCTAATCGTTTGCAGACTTTTGATGGCCGTCTGACAGGGAAAGTGCTCGGAGAGATTGTGACCCCTGAAAGAAAAAAAGACAACCTCCTGACATGGGCGAGAGAAAATCATATTCCACGAAGTCAGACGATTGCGATGGGAGATGGTGCCAATGATCTTCCGATGATTGAAACAGCCGGTATCGGGATTGCCTTTATGGCCAAGCCAATCGTCGCTGAGCGTGCCCCATATCGTATCGAGACGAGGGATCTAAGCCTTGTTCTTGAAATTCTAGACCAGCATAGAAAGGAAACAGCATGCATATCCTACTAGCCCCGGATTCATTTAAAGAATCCTTATCTGCCAAACAAGTAGCAGAGGCCTTGAAAAAAGGATTTCAAGAGTCTCTACCAGATGTAACTTTTGACCTCCTTCCTATAGGGGATGGTGGCGAAGGCACCATGGAAACCCTAGCTGGAGTTCTAGATGTAACTGAGTACCAAACGCAAGTAACCGGACCATTTGGACAGCCTGTTTCAATGTCTTACTACCAAAAAGATGAGATGGCCTTTTTTGAGATGGCTTCTCTTGTCGGTTTAGGTTCGATTCCAGCTGAAAAACGAAATCCTCTTGAACTGGAAACACGAGGAATTGGTGAACTTATTTTGCAATTGGTTGACCAAGGAGTTAAAACAATCTGTGTGGGAATTGGCGGTTCTGCAACGAATGATGGTGGGATTGGGATGGCAGCCGGACTTGGGATAGCCTTCTATGATGAACAAGGCCATCTGCTTCGTCCTGTCGGGGCTTCACTCGGTCGTGTGGCTAGAATAGATACCAGTGCGGTTCCAAAAGCTTTAGAAGACATCGAGCTCCAAGTCTTAACGGATGTAACCAATCCTCTCTGTGGCAGTCAAGGAGCGACCTATATCTTTGGTGGGCAAAAGGGATTGAATCCCCTTCTGTTTCCAGCTGTTGATCAGGCTATGCAGGATTTTTACCAGCTAGCTGATGCACGAATTTTGTCTATGCCTGGCGCCGGAGCTGGAGGTGGCATGGCTGCTGGCTTGGTCGCTTTTGCGGGAGGTCAGATTTCATCAGGAATTGAAAAAAGTCTTGATTTGATTGACTTTGATCACAAAGTACAAAAAGCTGATCTGGTCGTCGTGGGAGAAGGTAGGATGGATCTCCAATCACTTTCTGGAAAAGCTCCTGTCGGGGTGGCCGAACGAACACCAGAAAAGATCCCAGTTATAGCTATTTGTGGTAGCTTAGCGGAGGATTTGCCTGCTTTTCCTAGTCATCACATTGAAGCTGCCTTCTCTATCGTACCTGGTCCTTGTGAGGTAGCAGATGCACTCGCTCATGCTGAAAGGAATCTGATTTCCTGTGCTCGAAATATTGGGAACCTTTTAAAAATAAAAGCAAACTAAAAAACCAATGGAAAGGAGATGTTCCCTTCCATTGGTTTTTCTTTAGCTAAAGAGACGTTTCCAAAATGGTTTCTTTTCTGGACTGGCAGTCTCTTTTTTCTTTTCAAATAAATTTGGATACTGGAGACTCATATCTGTTGGTGAAATTCCAGATGGGTGGTCAGTATGGATGATGAGACCAAAGGGGGAATGGCGACAGTCATCCGAAACGATGCTTGCCACAAGACCAAGATCTTTGGTTTTTTTCAAATATTGTAGCTGGCTGCTTTCATCTAAAGCTGGGGAGATCTTGACCAAAACAGGATGAAAGCGATCTGAAATATCAGTGAGGATTGTCGAATACTGCTCCAGGTACATCTTGTCCCTTGCCTCCTCCAAGGTGCATGAAGCAATCACCCGCTCCTCATAAGTCTCCAAAAATCGACGCTGCTCATCCGGATTGAATCGAGTAGGACCAGCAGCTTTTTCTAAAATCGTTTTATTAATATCTGTCATAAGTTTAGTATAGCATAAAGCGTAGCAGAAGAGTAGAAGAATGCTAAAAAATTAAATAAGGAGGGGAAATGGCAGAAAATAAGATAGTGGAACCGTTTTCTTGTTAAAAACTTCTCAATTTTCGTAGATTTCCTTGTTTTTTCTTGAAAAAATAGCCTAATTACGATATGATAGAGGAGTAAAAAATATAACTCAATAAGGAGAGTAAGAAATGTCAATTATTACTGATGTTTACGCTCGCGAAGTCCTAGACTCACGCGGTAACCCAACACTTGAAGTAGAAGTATATACTGAATCAGGTGCTCATGGACGTGGTATGGTTCCATCAGGAGCTTCTACTGGTGAACACGAAGCAGTTGAACTTCGTGACGGTGACAAATCTCGTTACGGTGGTCTTGGAACTCAAAAGGCTGTTGACAACGTAAACAACATTATTGCTGAAGCAATCATCGGCTATGATGTACGTGATCAACAAGCTATCGACCGTGCTATGATCGCTCTTGACGGTACTCCTAACAAAGGTAAATTGGGAGCAAACGCAATCCTTGGTGTGTCTATCGCTGTAGCTCGTGCTGCTGCTGACTACCTTGAAATCCCACTTTACAGCTACCTTGGTGGATTCAACACTAAAGTTCTTCCAACTCCAATGATGAACATCATCAATGGTGGATCTCACTCAGATGCTCCAATCGCTTTCCAAGAATTCATGATCGTACCTGCTGGTGCACCTACATTCAAAGAAGCTCTCCGTTGGGGTGCTGAAATCTTCCACGCACTTAAGAAAATCCTTAAAGGTCGTGGTCTTGAAACAGCCGTTGGTGACGAAGGTGGATTTGCTCCTCGTTTCGACGGAACTGAAGATGGTGTAGAAACTATCATCGCTGCTATCGAAGCTGCTGGTTATGTTCCAGGTAAAGACGTATTTATCGGATTTGACTGTGCATCATCAGAATTCTACGATAAAGAACGCAAAGTTTACGATTACACTAAATTCGAAGGTGAAGGAGCTGCTGTCCGCACTGCTGCTGAACAAATCGACTACCTTGAAGAATTGGTAAACAAATATCCAATCATCACTATCGAAGATGGTATGGATGAAAACGACTGGGACGGTTGGAAAGCTCTTACTGAACGTCTTGGTGGTAAAGTTCAATTGGTTGGTGACGATTTCTTCGTAACAAACACTGACTACCTTTCACGTGGTATCGAAGAAAAATGTGCTAACTCTATCCTTATCAAAGTTAACCAAATTGGTACTCTTACTGAAACATTCGATGCTATCGAAATGGCGAAAGAAGCTGGTTACACTGCCGTTGTATCACACCGTTCAGGTGAAACTGAAGATTCAACAATCGCTGACATCGCAGTTGCAACAAACGCAGGACAAATCAAGACTGGTTCACTTTCACGTACAGACCGTATCGCTAAATACAACCAATTGCTTCGCATCGAAGATCAACTTGGTGAAGTAGCTGAATACCGTGGATTGAAATCATTCTACAACTTGAAAAAATAATCTAGTTTACTAGACTAGAAAGATCCTTGAGTCTTCTCAAGGATCTTTTTTTGCGATTGGGGTAAACAAAAATGAGGCTGGGACAAAAGTCCTGGCCTCTCAATTATTTTTGGATTGTCGAGCAAGACGCAGTGGTTGAGTGGG
>NZ_JVSR01000035.1:0-16737 GCF_001069785.1 Streptococcus parasanguinis | reverse complement strand
CGAACCCGAAGGAGCGGATTTACAGTCCGCCGCGTTTAGCCTCTTCGCTATCTCTCCATATAAATCAACAGGATCTATTATACCATTGATTTACTATGATTGCAAGCCCTTATTTATTCAAATTATAATTTTCTATTAAAATTTCAACGGCTTTTTCAAGTTTTTTGTAAAGAGAATCCACATTTCCATTTTTGATAATGGCAAATTGACCAGACATGTCTGCAATTTCACCAATCGTTTTCTTTCCAATGGACAAAGTGAACCCATCAAAAGTATCTTTTCCGACGGTTACTTTACTATCAACGATTTGAATCTCAATTTTCTTATCTTTTTTACTCATTTCAACCCTCTTTTCACTTTTTCTATTTTACAAAAATTCTCTTGATGACGCAAGAGAAAAGGGAGTGGGTCAGAAAGAATTTAGTTAGAAATTCCTTCTTTATCCCACCCCCGAAAAGGTCATTCGGCACTCTTTTGAGCCTAAAAGCGAATGAAGAGAAACATTAGCTGCTGTGTTCTTTCGTTAAGACTCGTTCTCATTGAAGCTTGGACACTTTTGTCTCAGATGCTTTCGTTTTAATCGACTTTGACAATCCATCCTTCTGGCGCTTCGACATCGCCAAATTGGATACCGGTCAACTCGTCATAGAGTTTCCGTGTGACAGGACCTACCTCTGTTTCAGAATAGAAGACATGGAAGTCATCTCCGTGTTGAACGCCTCCGATTGGAGAGATGACAGCTGCGGTACCACAAGCTCCTGCTTCTACAAAGCGATCCAAATCATTGATAAAGACATCCCCTTCAATTGGTGTCATACCAAGACGGTGTTCTGCCAAATAAAGTAAAGAGTACTTGGTGATCGATGGCAAGATAGAAGGACTCAATGGGGTCACAAATTCGTTATTAGCAGTGATTCCAAAGAAGTTTGCAGAACCAACTTCTTCAATCTTGGTGTGCGTCGCTGGATCGAGATAAATCACGTCAGAGAAGTTACGATCATGCGCAATCTTACCTGGCAACATACTAGCTGCGTAGTTCCCACCAACTTTTGCAGCCCCAGTACCATGTGGTGCAGCACGGTCATACTCATCTTGAATCAAGAAGTTCGTTGGAACCAAACCACCTTTAAAGTAGTTACCGACAGGCATGGCAAAGATAGTAAAGATATACTCATCTGCTGGTTTTACGCCAATAATATCTCCAATACCGATCAAAAGAGGACGAAGGTAAAGGGTAGCTCCTGTACCATACGGTGGAACATACTCTTCATTTGCTTTTACAACTGCCTTACAAGCATCCACAAACATATCCGTTGGAACTTGAGGCATCAACAAACGATCTGCTGTACGTTGCAAACGTTTAGCATTTTCATCTGGACGGAACAATTGGACGCTTCCATCTTTTGTACGGTAGGCTTTCAACCCTTCAAAGGCTTGCTGACCGTAATGCAAACTTGGAGAAGATTCGGACAAATGCAAAGTCGCATCTTCTGTCAATTCCCCTTTTTCCCAAGCTCCATTGCGATAATGTGCCAAATAGCGATAAGGTAATTTCATATATGAAAAGCCAAGGTTTTCCCAATCAAGTGATACTGTCATGATAGTGCTCCTTTTAATTTTTTCTATTCCTTGTCGATCTGATGCAGGTCGATTCAGTTTCTCAATCTATGTACACTATTGTACACCATTTCATGAGAATTTCAAGCGAAATTTTCAATTTTCAGAAAATTTATTTTCAAAGAAAGTCAGTCCTAGAATGGACCGACGCTTTCTCTTATTTGATAGTAGCTGAAAAAACTTCTTGATCCGAAATGGTATCGTTGACAAAGGATCCATTGCTTGTTCTTTCAGAAATGCTTAATTGTGTCAAATCAACTTCTGTCACCTGACCTGTTGTGGAAGTGATCTGAAGGATTTGATCTTGTTCTGCCACTTCTTCTTGGCTCGTAAAGAGATCAAAATCTCCCTGGTCCGTGAAAACTGGACCTGCCTTGAAGACGCGGTGTGGTTTATTTTTCAACTCACGCAAGACCTGTAGTCCCCGTTTGGCCCGACTGGTCACAGGAATATCGTCTTGTAACATCCGTTTGAGACTGCCTCGTTGAGTCAGAATGTACATGCTTGGAGTCGTTGACTTAAAGGCGGCAGCAACTTGATCTCCGTCTTTCAGGTTAATGGCTTTGACCCCTGCTGCTTTGGCTCCTACGACAGGGACCTCCTCAATATTGAAGCGCAACCCATACCCATTTTTGGTAATAATCATGATGTCTTCAAGGACAACTGGCGCAACTGCTACGATACGGTCGTCTTGGTCTTTTAGCTTAGCATACTTAGTCGATTTAGAACGATAAGTCCGCCATGGGCTCAATTCCTTGCGTTCAAAGCGCTTGATTTGTCCTTGTTGAGTTGCCGCAAAGTAGGTTACTCCCTCAAACCGATCCACAATCTCCGCAAAGAGAATTTCTTCCTCTTGCTCAAAATTGGTCAAGGTCTGACTGAGGTGCTCTCCGATATCCTTCCACTTGGTATCTGTCAATTCGTGAATTGGTCGATAAATGGCATTCCCCAAGTTGGTAAAAAGTAAGAGATGCTGAGTGGTCTTAGCAGGCTCTACGAAAATCAACTCGTCATCGTCTCGCTTACCGACTTCTTCCAGTGTTGAGGCATTGAAAGAACGAGGCGAGGTCCGTTTAATGTAACCCGCACGGGTTACACTGACGAAGGTTTCCTCTTCAACAATGAGACTGGCTGTATCAATCTCGATCGTTTTAGCAGTGTCTTGCAATTCACTACGACGCGGATTACCAAAGAGCTTCTTGACTTCACGCAACTCCTTCTTCATGAGGTTGAACATGGTCCGTTCATCCCCAATGATGGCTGCCAAAGTCGCGATTTGCTCCTTGAGACTGGCATGCTCTTCTTCCAAGGTGACGATATCCGTATTGGTCAAGCGGTACAATTGCAAGGTAACAATAGCTTCTGCTTGTTCTTCCGTGAAATCGTAGCTGACCTTGAGGTTTTCTTTAGCATCTGCCTTATTATCAGAAGCACGGATCAAGGCGATGACTTCATCGAGGATAGAAATGACGCGGATCAAGCCCTCTACGATGTGGAGGCGTCGTTCTGCCTTTTCCTTATCAAAGCGCGAGCGAGCGACAATAATATCCCGACGGTGAGCAATGTAGCTAGAGAGAATCGGTACGATCCCCACTTGACGAGGGGTATAATTGTCAATCGCCACCATATTGAAGTTGTAATTGACCTGCAGGTCTGTATACTTGAACAAGTAATTCAAGATCAAGTCTGCATTGGCATCTTTTTTGAGCTCAATGGCAATGCGAAGACCATCTCGGTCAGACTCATCCCGGACTTCCGCAATACCGGCCACCTTGTTGTTAACACGGACATCGTCGATCTTCTTGACCAAAACAGCCTTGTTGATCTCATAAGGGATCTCGGTAACAACGATTTGCTGCTTACCGCCTTTGAGTTGCTCGATCTCTGTTTTAGAGCGGACAACCACCCGGCCCTTACCGGTTTCGTAGGCTTTCTTGATCTCATCCCGTCCTTGGATAATGGCGCCAGTTGGGAAATCAGGTCCAGGTAGAAACTCCATGAGCTTGTCTACCTTGGCAGATGGATGGTCGATCATGTAGACCACAGCATCAATGACTTCAGCAAGATTGTGTGGCGGAATATCAGTCGCGTAACCAGCCGAAATCCCTGTTGCCCCATTGACCAAGAGATTTGGAAAAGCGGCAGGCAAAACCGTTGGCTCTTTTTCTGTATCGTCAAAGTTCCAGGCAAATGGTACTGTGTTCTTTTCGATATCTTGCAAAAGATAACCAGCAATTTCAGATAAACGCGCCTCGGTATAACGCATGGCCGCAGGTGGATCACCGTCCATGGAACCATTGTTTCCGTGCATTTCGACAAGGATCTCGCGGTTCTTCCAGTCTTGAGACATGCGGACCATGGCATCATAGATAGAACTGTCCCCGTGAGGGTGGAAATTCCCCATGATATTACCGACAGACTTGGCAGACTTGCGATAGCCTTTGTCATGGGTATTGCCATCCTTATTCATAGAATAAAGAATCCGCCGTTGAACAGGTTTCAAGCCATCCCGAATATCAGGAAGAGCCCGTTCTTGAATAATGTATTTGGAGTAGCGACCAAAGCGCTCCCCCATGATGTCCTCCAGGGACATATTTTGGATATTAGACATAAGATACAAAGCCCGTAAAATACAAAGTGAAAATAAGAAATTTATCTTTTTCACACAGCACTAAGGGCGTGTTCAACTCCTTTCAAAGAATGTTGAGTAGTCTTTTATATATAGAGGAACTCAGTTACACCAAGTAACCAAAGGATCCTTTTTTTAGTTTAAAATAGATTCATTAATGATTTGAAAGTTTCTCTTTAGCATAAGAAATCATTTTCTCTGCAACTTCCATATCGTAAGCAAATCCCATCTTTTGGGCCAGAAATTGAGCTTCTCGATCGAATCCCTTCATGGTAGAAAATAAAGACTGAGTGATTTTATCGAAACTAGATAAATCAAGTAAAGCTGAGAACTCCTTCTCTTGCTCAGCTGGAAGGTACTGGAAGAGGTACTTGTAGTTCTTTCCGATGTCAACTACTCCCTTATCGCTTGTCACCTGCCAAGCTAAGACCTTGAGGAGTTCTTGCTGACAAATGCCATAGAGGTGATCGGTCGCATAGATAAGCTGATTTCTTCGAATGGCCTTGACAACATAAGCCGATACCCACCAAAATTCATTGCAGGATGCTGCAAATTCCTCTTCAGTAGGAGGAGCGGTCCAGTAGCGCTTGGAATTAGGCTGATAGGCTTCAAATAAGCCTTTGTCGTCCTTTATAACTTCAAAATTTGCTTCGCTGTCCACCCACTCTTGAATGTGCTCCTTGGGACAGAGGGTCAAATCGATACGGTTGCCGTCTTCAAAGAGCGTGAGGTAAAGACGACGGTGTCCAAGGACATTGTGCTGTTCAATCAGCCGTATTCCAAACTGGTCTAGCCAAGATAAATCAGATATCAAGTCCTCCAGATTCTCAACAATATAAACCACATCATAATCTTGAAACTCATCTCTTAGAGAGTGGATATCGGATCGCGAACCGGATAAGGCCACTGCTTCCACTTGCAGGGATTCAGCTATCTGCAAGATCAGGTCCATCATTTCTGTCTCAGTTCTCATCTTCTACTCCTTCACCGCTATGGGATGCTTGGAATTGTTGGTCTTTGTCTAAATAAAGATAAAGAGATGGGAGAAAGAATCCAATCAATATAGCTACTTCTAGCAGTCGCATGCGACCTAAATTAGTCATAAAGTGCTCACTAGGAGTACAAAAAGCAATCCAACTGGCAACTAGATAATAGGAGACAATGCCAATTACTTTCCACACTCTATCCTTATAGACAAGATAGAGACGAATTCCACTATAAAGAAGCGCTATAAGCAACAAGGGATAACAGAAAAATAAGAGAACAGCTCCAACTTCCAAACTTGTCGCAGTATCCTGAAATTTTATTAACCCGTGTTCATATATTGTCAGACATAGCATAATAGGAAAAAAGAGACCAAAAAATGGTTTTTTCCTTTTATCTAATTGCCTTTCAATAAATAAAGCAATAGCCAAAGCAATCAATGGGAGTACAAAACTAAGAGACATACTAATCATAAATAATAAATCATTCATTTCACACCTTCTTACGATTCTGGCTAATGATCAAAAATATGGCTGGCAAATAAGATAGAAAAAGAGACAGGAACATTAACCTTATCATCATGCTTCGGTGTTGCAAAAACTCTTCCGGTATACTAGCCATAACCCGGTAAAAAAGGACCGCACTTACTAGATAAGCGAAGATGATCAGGATGATTTTCCATCCATATTTAGGAAAAATTGAAAATAATCGTATGACGTGATAAAGCAAGGCAATTACCACCAAGGGAACACCTAGGACTATTACCATTAGTTGAACAGCAAAGACTATTAGCATGAAGGGAAGAGCCCTCTCAACAACGTCGAATGAATCAAATTGTACGACACAATAAGTCATGACTGTTAAACAAATTGGATAATACAAGCCATAAAAATTTTTCTTTTTCCAATTCAACCAAAAGGCAATGAAGATGGATAGAAACAAGACAATATACAATTGGTAAAAATGATTGAATGTAGTAATTAAAAAATCCATAATTTTTACTTTCTAGCTGAGTCCTACTGATCTCGGTCGAAATAATAGAGATAAATAGGAGGTAGATAAGAAACCAGAATCATCAAAATAATGACTACAAATATAACCTGATGGAGCTGAAATAGCATTACCACAGACAAGCCCAAAACACCTACAAGTAGAGGACCAAAAATATAGGATAGAAAAATCAATAATGCCTTCCAGATTTTTTTCTGATAGACGAAACGCAATCGAATCAGTGTAAAGATTAAAGATCCAATTATCAAGGGGAATCCATAAAAAAACATGAGTAAGCTTGCCTCTAAAGAACCAGATTCTGTGAGTCTAATATTGGATTCAATTACCTTAAGCATGCAGAGAGTAAACACGACCGGTGCATACAACCCTAATAGTCTAATTCTTCGACGATTCAAGTTGATTGCAAGAAGAATCGGTGACAAAATGACTAATAAAAGAAAACCTAAGTAGAGAGCCATCACTCACACCCTTAAAACGCAGTCGTTTCTTCCAAGGTAAACTTAACATTGTCTTCGATCCATTGACGACGTGGTGCAGCCTTATCACCCATAAGGACGGAAACACGGCGTTCTGCACGCGCTAAATCATCAATGGTGACACGGATCAAGGTACGAGTTTCTGGATTCATGGTGGTTTCCCAAAGCTGATCCGCATTCATTTCCCCCAACCCTTTGTAACGTTGGAGGGTTGCTCCACGGCCAAAGGTCCGACGCAACTCTTCTAATTCGCTATCTGTCCAAGCATAGGCTACTTCTTCTTTTTTTCCTTTGCCTTTCGACATCTTATAAAGAGGAGGAAGTGCAATGTAGACATGACCTGCTTCTACCAAAGGGCGCATATAACGATAGAAGAAAGTTAAGAGGAGGGTTTGAATGTGGGCACCATCCGTATCCGCATCGGTCATGATAATGATCTTATCATAGTTGGCGTCTTCCACAGAGAAATCTGCCCCAACTCCAGCACCGATAGTGTAGATCATGGTGTTGATTTCCTCGTTCTTGAGGATATCACTCATATTGGCCTTCTCAGTATTAAGAACCTTCCCACGAAGTGGAAGAATCGCTTGGAACTTCCGGTCCCGTCCTTGTTTGGCAGAACCGCCAGCAGAGTCTCCTTCGACCAGATAGAGTTCGTTTTTCTTAGGATTTTTAGACTGGGCTGGTGTCAATTTACCAGACAAAAGTCCCTTGTCCTTTTTGCTCTTCTTGCCATTTCGGCTTTCATCCCGCGCTTTACGAGCGGCTTCACGCACATCTCGAGCCTTAATAGCCTTGCGTATCAGATTAGAAGCCAATTCCCCATTTTCCATGAGGAAGAAGGTCAATTTATCCGAAACAATGCTATCAACGACTGGACGAGCTAAGGGACTTCCTAATTTGTCTTTGGTTTGCCCTTCAAACTGCAAATGAGCTTCTGGAACCAGGATAGAGAGAACAGCAGACAAACCTTCACGGTAGTCTGATCCTTCCAGATTCTTGTCTTTTTCTTTGAGGAGTCCTGTCTTTCTTGCATAGTCGTTCATAGCCTTGGTAATGGCTGTCTTCAGACCCGTCTCATGGGTTCCCCCATCTTTAGTGCGGACATTATTAACGAAGGACAAGATGTTATCTGAGTAGCCATCATTGTATTGCATGGCCACTTCTACCTGAAAACCATCCGATTCGCCACTAAAGTAGAGAACAGGTGTCAAAGTTTCCTTATCTTCATTCAAGTACTCTACGAAATCTTGGACACCATTTTCATAGTGAAAGGCCACATGGTTGTCTTCTTCCTTGCGGAGATCAGTCAGCGTCAGCGTCACGTCCTTCAGCAAGAAGGCTGATTCTTTGATTCGCTCAGCAATGGTATTGAATTTGAAATCTGTCGTTGAAAAAATGGTTGGATCTGGCATGAAGGTGACCTTGGTCCCTGTCTTTGACTTGGGAGCGGAACCGATCTTTTCAAGGGTCGTAACTGGTTTTCCCCCATCTTCAAAACGTTGCTTGTAGACAGCTCCATCACGAGTAATTTCTACCTCTAGCCAGCTAGAAAGGGCATTGACGACAGAAGATCCCACTCCGTGAAGACCTCCAGATGTCTTATAGCCTCCTTGACCAAACTTCCCTCCGGCGTGGAGAACCGTAAAGATCACCTCAACGGTTGGTTTACCCATAGCATGCATCCCGGTCGGCATTCCACGTCCCTGGTCTTCTACCGATAGAGAACCATCTTTATTAATCGTTACATCGATTTGTGATCCAAAGCCAGACAAGGCTTCATCGACCGCATTATCTACGATCTCCCAGACCATGTGATGCAAGCCATTTCCGTCGGTCGATCCGATATACATCCCTGGACGTTTTCGGACTGCATCCAACCCTTCTAGTACCTGAATGGCATCGTCATTATAATTATTAATATTGATTTCCTTTTTTGCCACAAGGAACCTCCTGTTTGTTCATCTTTTCTATATTACAGTTTTTTAGGAAATTTTGCAAAATTTTTTCTCTTTATATGGAGATTTCTATATCCCAGTAAAAAATGTTAGCTGAGAACTTTCTTCAGATGTCACACTTGAACTCCAGAAATTGCTTTTTCTATCGATGGCTTTTTGATATAATGAAACTATGATAAAAGAAATAAGTGTTTTAATTTTGGCCTATCTGTTAGGCTCCATTCCTTCGGGATTATGGATTGGGAAAATTTTTTTCCATATTAATTTACGGGAACATGGCTCGGGCAATACTGGAACGACCAATACCTTTCGGATTTTAGGAAAGAAAGCTGGGATCATTGTCTTTGCGATTGATTTCTTAAAAGGAACTTTGGCCGTTCTCCTTCCGACTTTCTTTGGAATTCAGGGGATCTCGCCGATGGTCTTTGGTCTCTTAGCCGTTTTGGGGCACACTTTCCCAATTTTTGCTGGATTCAAGGGTGGAAAAGCAGTGGCGACGAGTGCTGGTGTCTTACTTGGTTTCTCGCCTATCCTGCTACTCATTTTAGCTGTTTATTTTGTAGCCAGCCTGTATTTAACCAGTATGATCTCATTTTCGAGTGTTACCGTTGCGTTACTCGCCATTCTTTCAGTCCTCCTTCTCCCTTTGACTGGATGGATCTTGCACAGCTATGATCCGCTTTTTACAGTCATTGTTTTGGCCTTAGCGACCTTGATCATTCTTCGACATAAGGACAATATCCAACGGATCAAGGAGAAAAAAGAAAATCTTATCCCTTGGGGAAAAAACATCACCCATCAACAACCAAAAAACTAGAGTATGCGCTCTAGTTTTTTTTGGTTGGATCCCCCTTATACTTTTGAACAGATCCTCATTATAATGCATCGACTAGGTCCATCAGTATTTCCATAGGTGTTTTTTTCCTACGACCATTAACCGTTTCGATAAGATGATAAACTTTTAAACGATTGTCGTTACTGAAGACAAACTCAAAGCGGAATTCGCGTCCGTTGGGTGCTACTGTATCAAATATCGTTTTATATTTATCATGAACGGGGCTAACTGGAAATTTATTGAAGAGTAAGCGACGCTTATCTCCTGCTTCTTTTAGACAGTTTTCTAGCTCCTGACAATAGTTATAAAACAACTGATAGAGGTCTTCTTCTGAAATTCTTCTTCTCCGAACTAATGATGTAAAATCCGAAAAATTTCTGCGCGGGATGTCAATACTAAATGAAAATCCCTCCTGATTGATTCTTTCTAAAAATGCATCTCTTGAAATCATAGAACTACTCTTTCTTTTATCAATCTTTAGCGAACCCTTATTGTTTCTACACACAGTCAATCCATTATGTAATCAAGCAGGTCCATCAGGGTGAGTTTCTTGCGACCATTGACGGTCTCAAAGAGATTATAAACTCTTAGTTCTTGGTTCTTTTTAAAAGCAAACTCAAAGCGAAACTCCCGACCATTGCATGCGACTATATAAAATCCGGTCTGATACTTTCTCTTATCGGCTACTGCCTGCATTTGCCGGTCTTCTACCTCTCTACAAAGTAAAAGAAAGATCTGATAGACTTGCTCCTCAGAGAGCCTTTTTCTCCAAACTAATGACTTGAAGTTATTGTACGTCCACCATGGGATTTGGATGTTGAAGGAAAAACCTTCCTGATTGGCTTTATCGATAAATGCTTTTCTGGAGACCATACCACTTCCCCTTTTATTGGAACATTGTTTGACTCTATTATACCATCTTTTATCCTTTCACAAAAAAAGCATCCCAAATGGAATGCTTTTTCTGTTTCTTAATAGTATTCCCCTTGGCGGTAGTTCCAAGAGTTGAAATGATCAGATAAGTGCATCATGATCTTATCGATATCCAATCCTTTACGGATCACAACTGGACAAGTATTGACAGAACGGCTACCTGCTCCTTGTTCTGGAATGAGTTTCCCTTCCGCATCAACCATAGAGACCATCACGCCTTGTTCATAGCGAGTTTCAATGGTCTTGTCTGGTTGGATAGAAGCTACATAATCATCGGCTTCGATGACCAAGTCCACGGCACCTTCGATACGCTCACCGATTCCTTCGACCTTCCCGCGGTTTCCTTTACCGGAAGGGTTGGCAGAAGAAGCGTAAACCATCTTGCCTTCTTTTTCCCACATTTCTTTGGCGATTTGCTCACCAGCTTTACCAAATTTGATGACAAAACATGAAGTTCCACGAACGTCTGTCATGAGTTCTTCACGTCCATCTCCAAAGGCTTGTAATTTTGCATAGGCATCTTCACGCCAAGGAAGGATACAACCAAGCAAGATATCTTCATCCCAATGTTTTTGGTAGAAGGCTTCGATTTCAGGATTCAATTGCGCAAGGGCACGGAGTTCATCCATGCTTCCGCAAAGAACCACACCTGGTTTGTTACGGTTTCGTTCTTTGGCTTCGAACTTCCGTTCCAAGCCAGCCTTGTCACTGGTCATGATGATGTAGCCGACTTTTGTAGGGCAGACGATACAGCCTCCCTCACCTTTCAAAATGTCAAATCCTTCTTGTGAAAGCGTTCCGTCCCATTGAATGTGTTTTGTCATAAGTCTCTTTCCTTTTCTATTTTTTAGTATTGTATCAAAAAATAGTCTCAAATTCAATATATTTTCTGAAAATTCTTAATTAACTATACAATTTTATTGCCAGTAAGCAGGCCGATTTTTCTCATAAGCTGCGATCAAGTCTTCATATTGAAGTGTAATGCCAATGTCATCTAAACCATTGAGTAATTTGTGCTTCCAATCTTGATCGATCTCAAAGCGAAATTCTCCAACAGGTGAAATAATCTTCTGCTCTTCCAAATTCACCGTGACTGGATCTGTCGGCTTCAAGCTCGCCAGTTTTTGACGAACCTCTAGTGGTTGGACAATCGGCAGCATGCCATTATTGAGCTCATTATTGTAATGGATATCTCCGAAGGATCCGGCGATAACGACTTTAAAGCCATAGTCAGCTAAAGCCCAAGCTGCGTGCTCTCGAGAGGAGCCAGCCCCAAAATTGTCACCAGTGATCAAAATGGTCGCCTTGCGGTATTCTGGCTTGTTAAAGATAAAATCTGGATCCTCTGTATACTGGTCATCCAAATAGCGCCAAGCATACATGAGGTATTTCCCAAAGCCTTTTTTATCAATCAACTTTAAGAATTGCTTGGGGAGGATTTGGTCGGTATCAATATTATCGTTCATCAAAGGAACTGTTGTTCCTGTATAAATGGTGAATTTCTCCATGATTCCTCCTTTACTTGACTTCAAGCATTTGGCGCACATCGACAAAGCGACCGGCTATTGCTGCTGCAGCGGCCATAGCAGGGCTACAGAGATGGGTCTTGGCCCCAAAACCTTGGCGGTCTTCAAAATTTCGATTGCTAGTAGAGGCACAATGGACCCCATCTGGAACCTTGTCTGGATTCATTCCTAGACACATAGAGCAGCCTGGATCACGCCATTCAAAGCCCGCATCCATAAAGATCTTGTCCAAGCCCAACTTTTCAGCAGCTTGCTTAACCGGACGAGAACCAGGTACGACAATGGCTGTTAAGTTGGGTGCGATCTTTTTGCCTTTCACAAACTTGGCCGCCAACTCTAAATCGCTGAGACGCGCGTTGGTACAAGATCCGATAAAGACATAGCCTAATTCAATGTCTGCTGGTTTTTGGCCAGGTTCTAGATCCATATAATGATAGGCACGCTCATCGTTCATGTCCCGAATCTCTGGAAAAGAAGTTTCAAAGTCCACTCCCATAGAAGGGTTGGTTCCCCAAGTCACCATCGGAGCAAGATCAGATACATCCATTCGGATGACCTTATCATAAACAGCATCGTCATCACTAACCAGAGTCTTCCAATCAGCTACTGCGGCCTCAAAATCATCTGGCACACATTCGCGTCCCCGGAGGTAGTCAAAGGTCGTCTCATCTGGATTCATGATCCCCATTTTGGACCCAAACTCGATAGACATGTTACAGATGGTCATGCGTTCTTCCATGGTCAAGCGATCAATCGCTTCTCCTCGATACTCTACGACATAGCCAACTCCGCAAGCAACACCGTAGAGCGCTATCAAAGCTAGGATGTAATCCTTTGAATAGATCCCTTTTTGTGGGGTTCCGGTGAATTCGACCAACATTTTCTTTGGTTTGACTTGCCAGATGGTTTGGGTAGCAAAGACATGCTCCACTTCACTGGTTCCAATCCCAAAGGCAATGGCACCAAAGGCTCCGTGAGTTGCGGTATGGCTGTCTCCACAGACAATAAATTTTCCAGGCTGGGTCCGACCGGTTTCAGGGCCCACCATATGAACGATTCCTTGCTTAGCAGAACCATGAGCAGCATGATCAATCCCAAAGTCCACCACATTCTCAGCTAATTTATCAATCTGGGCTTTTGAAATCACATCTCGAATATCAAAAATATTGACCGTTGGAACATTGTGATCAAAGGTTCCAAAGGTTAAATCAGGTCGTCGAACCTTGCGTCCTGCATCCCGTAATCCTTGAAAGGCTTGCGGACTCGTCACTTCGTGGATGTAGTGTTGGTCCACATACATGAGTTGGGGTTGTCCTTCCACTCCTGTAATCACGTGGCGGTCCCAAAGTTTATCAAAGATAGATTTTCCACTCATTGTCTTTCTCCATTTATCTTGTTATTAGGAAATCCATTGAAGGATTAGAAAGAGGACACCTGCTAAAAGAAGGCTACTGCCCCACCAGGTGGCTTGAAAATACCATTTCCGCACCTTGTGGTGAAAGAGATATCCACCTAGTAGAGCTCCGAATCCACCAAGCAGCCAGCTCTCAAGTAACAGGACCTTTTCAGGAATCCGCCACCTCTTTTGGATAGCTTTTCGTTTATCTAAACCATAGGTCAGAAATACGATACTATTCCAAATAGCAATAAGAACTAAACAGCGATCTCTCCATGTCATCTTAGAGATTCCCAATAATGGCTGCAGTCATCTCTGCAGTAGAAGCCTGACCACCTAGATCCCGTGTCAAGATTCCTTGATTCAAGGTTTGATTGACAGCTTCTTCGATCATTTCTGCACCTGCTGTTTCTCCAAAACTGTCTCGGAGCATCATAGCAACGGACAGGATCATGGAAATCGGATTGGCAATGCCTTGACCAGCAATATCAGGTGCTGAACCATGAATCGGTTCGTACATACTTGGTCCTTGGTCAGAATGACTAGCAGATGGCATCACGCCTAGTGTTCCTGGAAGGACGCTCGATTCATCAGATAAGATATCTCCGAATAGATTCTCTGTCACTACAACATCAAAGCGGGCTGGATTGGTAATCATGATCATGGCCGCACTATCGACAAGCTGGTGCTCTAAGGTCACATCTGGAAATTCTTTAGCCACTTCTTCTGCCACTTGGCGCCACAATTTAGAAGTTGCAAGGACATTTTGCTTATCGATACTGGTCACTTTCTTACCACGTCCTTGCGCGATCTTGAAGGCTTGGCGCATAATCCGACGGATTTCTTCTGCACTGTAATCATTGATATCACGCGCTGTATCTTCTTTCAAGATATGCTCTCCAAAGTAAATCCCACCTGTCAATTCACGCACGACCACAAAGTCAACACCCTCGATACGCTCTGGCTTCAAAGGAGACAAGTGTTTCAAGGCGTCAAAAATCCGTACAGGACGAATATTGGCAAAGAGATTTAATTCCTTACGAATAGCAAGCAAGCCTTGTTCTGGACGAACAGGAGCATTGTCATACTCAGGACTCCCGATGGCTGCGAGAAGAATAGCATCCGCTCCTTTAGCTGCTTTTAGAGTATCTTGGGGAAGTGGGTGGCCAGCAGCATCAATCCCAGCACCCCCAAAAGGTTTGTCTTCTAGACTATAATCAAAGCCGATTTTGGGAGCGACGGCTGCGAGGACCTCTAGTCCAGCTGCCATGATCTCAGGGCCAATCCCATCTCCTGCAAGTGTTACAATTTTCTTTGTCATGTTCAGTTCCTCTTAGGCTTGTGGAAGATCACGGTAGGAGACAGCTCGTCCCATCTCACCCGCATTCTCTTTTTGAACCAGCGTGTTAGCATTGATATAAGCGATGGCAGAGGCTTTCAATACGTCGAAGTCCAAACCAGAGGCATTGAAAATCGTATCTGTATCGACATTTTCCACGGATACCAAGACACGGGCTTGGGCATCGATCCCATCTGTCACTGCATCGATATTATAAGATGTCAAGCGAACAGTTTGGTTGAAGAATTTATCAATCGCATTAAAGATCGCTTCAACCGACCCTTGACCATTGGCAAGGAATTCAAGCACTTCCCCTTCTTCATTGCTGAGGCTAACCGCTGCTGTAATCGTTTCGTCTGCATTGGTTGTCAAGCGGAGATCGTTAAATTGGAATCCTTCTGGATTTTCCACTGCTGTACCGGCAACAAGGGCGCGGATATCGGCATCGGTGATCTCGTGTTTCTTGTCTGCCAGAGATTTGAACTTAGCAAACAATGGCTTGATGTCTTCTTCTGTAAATTCCAGTCCTAACTCATGCAGTTTTTCGACAAAGGCATGGCGACCAGACAATTTTCCAAGAGGGAGACTATTGCTCTTAACACCCACCAACTCAGGCGTAATGATTTCATAGGTAAGGGGATTTTTAAGGACCCCATCTTGGTGAATCCCAGACTCGTGTGAGAAGGCATTGCCACCAACAACCGCCTTGTTTTTAGGAATTGGAATCCCAGAGTAACGAGAAACCAACTCAGAGGTGTTGATGGTTTCATTAAGGACAATCGGACTCTCCACTTGGAAATAGTCTTCGCGAATATTGAGAGCAACCGCTACTTCTTCAAGTGCCGCATTGCCGGCCCGCTCCCCGATTCCATTAATGGTTCCTTCGACACGACGGGCACCATTTTTAACAGCAGCGAGGCTATTCGCCACGGCCATACCTAGGTCATCATGGCAATGAGGGGAATAGATAATCTCGCGGTCTGTCTTGACATGGTCAATCAAGTATTTGAAAATGGCACCGTACTCTGCTGGTGTCGTAAAACCGACTGTATCAGGAATGTTGATATAGCTGGCACCAGCATCGACTGCAGTCTGTACGACTTGCAAGAGGAAATCCAATTCCGTCCGGGTCGCATCTTCGGGAGAGAATTCCACAATCTCAAATTTTGAGCGAGCGTAAGAAACGTGCTCTTTGATCGTTTCAAGGATTTCTTCCTTTGTCTTGTTGAGTTTAAACTCCCGGTGAATCGGACTGGTTGCGATAAAGACGTGAATTTGTGGATACTTAGCATCCTTCAAGGCTTCATAACAAGCATCAATATCTGATTTGACAGAACGGGCCAAACCTGTCACGGCTGTCTTGGTCAAGACCTTGGCAATCTCTTGAACAGCTGTGAAGGAATCAGGACTAGCTGCAGGAAAACCTGCTTCAATAGCAGAAATGCCCCACTTTTCCAATTGTTTAGCAATGGCAATCTTATCTTTGATAGAGAAATTAACTCCTGGAGTCTGTTCGCCATCCCGAAGGCTGGTATCTAAAAATTCAACTTTACGCATAGGGTCTCCTCATTTCTATGTAGTGGATATAAAGAAAAACATCTCACTCGGTTAACCAAGCGAGATGTTTTTGCCCGCTTGGTAAGCCAAACAGGACTAATGCTTCTGCACTAGCCCTTATACCTCAACAACAAAGCAAATTGAATAAACTTAGCTGTTTTCATGTTTGACTTTCTCCTTTGTTCAATGTCTTGTTTAGTATTTTAGCATAGGGAAAAAGCAATGTCAAGAATTTTCTACAATATTCTGAATTTTTTGAATAGAAACAAAATAGAGTTTTCAATTCTAATTAGACTATAGACAGCCTGTTTTTACATAAGAAAACCGAGATGCTCTTAAAAAATTATAATGATATAAACAATTAGGATCATTTAAACACATCATATAATGAAACTTTCCGCCGTGAGAAAAGTGCTAGAAACACGGTTGTTTCTAGCACTCGGAATTATTGAGACCTTAGGCTCAATAATTAGTCA
>NZ_JVSR01000034.1:0-6385 GCF_001069785.1 Streptococcus parasanguinis | reverse complement strand
ATGATGGGAGACAGTTTGGAATTATAAAATTTCTCGATTTTTGAAACATTGGTCCGAGTCCAGCTATAAGAAGGAATGGCTAAAGCGATCAAGAAAAGACTGACCAAAGTAAGGACGATCGCTGTTTTTTTAGATGACTTCATCGCTTTCTCCTTTCACTTTTAAATCTTTTCGGATACGATTTCCCATGCGGACAAATGGTAGATAAAGGAGCACATCGACGGCAAAACAAAGAAGGCTTACAGCTAAGGCTCTCAGACTTCCTCCCGTTCCAATAAAAGCATAAAGAAGGCTAGGAGTCCCATCTGGCACCGGATAGACGGCTGCAGGCATCAGCTTGAAGCACAAAGCCACAGCTGCTACTCCCATATTCACCAAGGGGATCAATAAGAAGGGAATCACATATAGGAGGTTGAGAAGGACCGGTATCCCTACCATGAAAGACGCCCCGTTGTTAAAGAGACTTGGAAACAGACTGAGAAAACTGACTTTCTTGTCCTTTTGACTTCGTGAAACCAACAGGATCGCCACCAAAAGCGCTAGGACGGCTCCAATTCCAGCTACCAGACCAAAACTGCGGTACAAATTGGTCAAGGTATAGAGATGAGGAATGCCTGTCGTTGTATGATGCGTCACAGCGTAGGTAAGATTTTCCAAAGCAAAGTTATCATCCGCAATTGAGTTCAAGGCAAAGGATTGACTATTACCAAACCAAGCAGATAACCCACTAAATAGTCCCATGACAAAGGTGGACAGGAGATGATGACTGCTTTTAGTCAGAAAACTAAAGAATTGACCGATCATTTGAAAAATACGGTACTGATTGCCAATAAGGAGGAAAATATTCAGGCTAACCCCTAGAACCAAGGACAAGAAAATGGGACGCACAGTCTTGGGCTGATAGATAAAGTCTTTGTCCACAATCTGGTCGTCACTAGCCTTGGATAGTCGAAAGATCTGTCCGATTAGATAGCCTAAAACAATAGCTAAGAGGATATTAGTCGTCGCAGGTAAGTTAATTCGCGTCAGTTGCCCATCATTAAGTGGTCCCACCAACAATTCCTGAGACCCTACAATCAAGCTGACCAAAAGAGCAGTCACGCCGGCTGTCCCTGTACTTCTACCATAGTGCCCAGCTGTATATTTCCCAGCGAAGTAGGTTGCTAAAGGCCCTGCTAGACCTCCTAGAAAGTTGGAAAAATTAATAAGAACCTGGCTGATAGCTTGATCCCATGGCAACCAACTATCCATCGAAAAGAGCTGATGGATATAGCCTCGATCGGAAAAGACCGATAAGGCAATCACTCGAATGATTCCTGAAAATAAGAAAAAAGGAAATAAGGAAACCAGGGTTTTCTGGGATATTTGAATCAAACTTTTTTCTCGTAACCAGAAAAACTTCTGGACTAAATACTTGGTCATGGGGCCTCCTGTTCGAGTTGATTGACTTATTCACATTGTTTACTTTTCTATTATTATACCATACTGGCGAGCCTTTCCTTTCGTTTGGAAAGACGTCATCAGTTGAGAATGCTGTTAATATTTTCAAAACTTTTCAAAAACTCTTTGACAGGGGTCTTCATTTCCTCTATACTATTTGTTAGCTAACAAAACGACGGAGCAGGTTGCCGTAGGTCCCACTATGCTACCTGACGGAAAATCAGATCGTTACCATGGATTTTCATCCGATTTTATACCATAGTCCATGTCTTTAGGAAGATTTAGGAGGAATCAGACACCGATGTCACAAGAAAAAATTTCAGCCAAGGTCCTCTACGCTATTTTTGCAACAGGGATCCTTTCCTTTTGCGGGGTGGCTGGAGAAACTGCCATGAATATCACCTTCCCAATATTGATGAAGGAATTTGAAATCAATACCGCAACAGTCCAGTGGGTCACCACCATCTATCTTCTAGTGGTTGCCTGTGTAGTCCCCTTATCTGCCTACCTCAAGCGCTCTTTTAAAATGAAGTCCATCTTTTTAGTTGGAAATCTCCTATCTGTTTTAGGTGTTCTCATTGACTTCCTAGCTCCAAGTTTTGGCTTTGTGGTCCTGGGGCGATTAGTCCAAGGAATGGGGGTTGGTTTTGCCCTCCCTCTGATGTTTAATATCATTTTAGAGCAGGTCCCAAAACGCAAGATCGGTCTCATGATGGGAGTGGGGACCCTGATTACAGCCATTGCACCAGCCATTGGGCCTACTGTCGGTGGTCTCTTGACGGCTAACTTCGGTTGGCGGTCCATCTTTTTGGTTCAATTCCCGATCCTTCTAGCTTCTCTGGTTGCAGGACTTCGCTCCATTAAACAAATCAGTACAGTCAAGCGAGAAAGGCTTGATATCATGAGTCTTCTCGCCATTATTGCTTTATTTTTAGGCTTGATTCTAGGCATTCACGGACTCTCTGACCATGCTTTCTTTAGTTTTTCTGTCCTTGGTTGGCTGGTGATCGGATTCTTGGGACTGGTTCTCTTAGTCTGGCGGTCTAATCGCTTGGAGACTCCCATTATCAACCTTGCCATCTTAAAGAACCATCTCCTCACTGGCCATGTTCTTGCCTTTTTCACCTTCCAATTAGGTTCTCTGGCCATGAGTTTCCTCTTGCCCAATTATGTCCAATTGGTCAACCACTCGAGCACCACGCTTGCGGCCTTGATGCTGCTTCCAGGAGCCATCATTGGAGCAGGTTTTGCTCCTTTCTCCGGTCTCATTCTAGATAAGTTGGGCGCCCGTAAACCGATTCTCCTTGGAGCTACTTTCATCCTTCTGGCCCATTTCCACTTCACCCTTTTTGCCCTGAAGCTGACAAATGGCTTGATTCTTATCTTTTACATGATCTTTATGACTGGTATGGGACTGGCCTTTGGCAATATTATGACCAACGGACAAAAACAACTCTCTCTGGAAGAGCAACCCGATGCGAACGCGATCTTTAACACCCTGCAACAATTTGCAGGCGCTGTCGGAACAACCCTGGCTTCGCTGATCGTTGCCATGAGCCAAGCTAATCAAAAGATGGACTTCACCCAAGCCACTGCTAAAGGAAGTCGCAACGGTTTTATGGTCCTATTTGCCTTAGGCATCTTCCAACTCCTTCTCTTATTTTGGGTTGTTGGGAAAGAACAAGATACGAATTAATTTTTCTCATCAGAAAGGAGCTGGGAATAAACTGTCCAGCCTTCGATCTTTGATAGAAATAACTGTATGACGCAGTGGTTGATTGCTCAAAGCACTGCTTTGAGGTGGTAGATAGGACTTGCGAAGCAAGTTTCCTAAGTATTTGTTCGCTTGATTAAGCTCCAAAGAAGACCTAATCAACTTTGCGGGGGTGGGAAAATTGAAAAGGTTCGGGGAACCTTTTCAATTTTTTTATTTTACGGAGTTCTTTCCCACTCCCTTTTTATTATCCTTTTCTGACCCGTGTGACAATGCCATCAGGATCTTCAAAGGTAAGACCACTTCCGCTAAATAAACCTTGCTAGAATAGGCGTATGCCCTATTCTTTCTTTTTTGCTTGCAATGTCAAAGATTATAACTTAAATTTCATTAAATTGTCGAACTTTTATCATTTGAGTTAAAATCCTTGCTTTCTTTTTGTATTTTATTTATAATCATTCTAAATAAGACAAAGGAGATATTGTATGACTGAAATAAAACATGGAGTAGATGAATCATTTAACGACCGATTGAATATCTTGAGAGCTGCTGTTCTCGGGGCCAATGATGGAATCATTTCTATTGCTGGGGTGGTGATCGGGGTGGCCAGTGCCACACCAAACATCTGGATCATTTTCCTATCTGGCTTATCGGCGATTCTGGCAGGTGCCTTTTCGATGGCAGGCGGTGAGTATGTCTCTGTTTCCACACAAAAAGACACGGAAGAAGCCGCTGTGAACCGCGAACAAGCCTTGTTGGATCGCGATCCAAAGTTAGCAAGAGACTCTCTCTACAATGCTTATCTTCAAAATGGAGAATGCGAAACTTCCGCAAAGATTTTGACAGAACGGGCCTTTCTGAAATATCCCCTCAAAGCCCTGGTCGAAGAGAAATATGGTATCGAATACGAGGAGTTTACCAATCCTTGGCATGCTGCTGCATCTAGCTTCCTTGCTTTTTCTGTTGGTTCCCTTCCTCCAATGCTCTCGATCATTCTCTTTCCAACTGCCTATCGCATTCCGGTGACGGTCTTCGTTGTTGGATTATCTTTGATCTTCACTGGCTATACCAGTGCAAAACTGGGAAAAGCACCAACCAAGCCAGCCATGCTTCGCAATCTCATCATTGGCCTTCTCACCATGGGTGTGACTTACTTCTTCGGACAACTCTTTAGTATCTAAAAAGCTGAGACTTCTGTCTCAGCTTTTTCTTATGCTTCTAATAAGGCTTGTGCTTGTTTTTCCAGTCCTGCGACCGCTTCATCTGTCAAGATTAATTCACCTGTTCCCCAGGCTTCTGGGTTTACGGTTGTTCCAGTGAACTCTCCAACTACTTGAGTTCGAACGAATGGCAAGAGGGCTTGGTAAGCCGCAAACATTGGCTCGTGTCCTGCATTAGCGACTGAAGAGACGGTTACGATCTTGTCTTGGAGGGCAGATGGACCACGAGTTTCTGACAGGTCAAGGGCACGGCTAAGCCAGTCGATCAGGTTTTTCACTACACCTGGAATGGCAAAGTTGTAGACTGGTGAGAAGATCCAGATGGCATCCGCAGCAAGGACCGCATCACGCGCTGCTTGCACAGCTGGCAAGGTTGGCGTTTCCAAATCTTGGTTCATCATTGGGATGTCCTTGTAGTCCAAGTAAGTCACCGTCGCTTTTCCTTCAAGAAGGCTTTCTGCTTTCTGGGCCATTTGGTGGTTGAAAGATCCTTGACGAAGGGATCCGACAATAAATAAAATGTTTTTCATAGTTGTTTCCTCTTTCTGTTGTAAGATTTTTTGTTACAATAGCTATTATACACGATCATAATGTAATGTCAAGGATTACAACTCGGATATTTTAAACTTTTATTCCATTTCACCAAGGGAGGGCCAAGAGGAGTGAGAAAAAAAGGTTAGACAAAAGTGTCCAACCTTCAATAAATCATAACCGTATAAATCTGTAGAGGATCAACCTTCAATAAATCACAACCGTATAAATCTGTAGAGGATCAACATCCAATAAAAACGACCCCCAGACGATCTTTACAATCCATTTTAGAACTACTTTTTTATAAGCAAGGCAATTCTCAATCCCAAAATTCTGTTCGCGCTACTACGCCTCGTCAGACGAATCAGTAGCCAACATTTTTTTGATGGATTCGCAGGATAAATCTGTCATTTCAGCAATCATCTCGATACTCATCTCCTTCAAAGCCAGTTTCTGAATTAGAGACTGCTGACCAGCTTGAATCCCCAGTTCCATGCCTTCTTGTCTGCCTTGTTCCAATCCCTGTTCGATACCACGCTCGAGACCTTGTTCGAGACCTTGTTCAAGTCCTTGTTCAAGACCTTTTTCCAACCCTTTCTGAAAACCAGCTTCCAGTTGTTCTTTCCGAAAGGTATCCATGCTCATTTCCCAATTTTCTCTGATACGAATCCGTTCATCAATCATTTCTTTTTCCTCCCTTGTCCAATTTGATGGGATCAGGAGTGATTCTGCCTGCTCGATCACTTGATCTGGTTGATGACTGAATGGGCGATTGCCAAAAAATTCAAGCCATTGTCTCCAGTGAGCATTCAACTCCGTATCTCTACTTTCATTATACTTATCCAACTCTAAAAAGGCAACCTTTAACATATTATGAGCTACCCCATTCTTGCGAGAACTATAAAGAGGTGTCCCATCTACTGTATGGCGCATCTCATAGACATTGACGGGTGAATCTAAATGAGGAAAAATACTTCGCTCCAGGATAGCGATCCCATAGACCGGCTCCATCTCCTGGTACATAGAATGGGTTGCCCCTTTCTTTCGCTTGCGTTGGACATTTTCTACCAGTTGATTGGCTAAATAATAGTGGAAACGGTTCAAGAAGTACTCTTGCTTCAAAACTTGAATCTCAATGATCACTTCAAGCCCACTATCTAGCCTTGCTCTCACATCAACGGATGTTTCAAAAGGAAGATCTCCTAAAAACCCCTGCTCATGGATCTGGTCTCCTTCTAAAATCTCAACGGACTCTACTGGCAGATCCAATACTTCGCGGATGAATTTCGCTGTCACATCCGGCAGACTAAAAATCTTTTTTGCCATCAAATCCAAGGTGGGCGATACATACTCATGTCGTTTTTTCATAGCAACCTCCAATGATTTCGTGTAGGGAATCCCCTCACTTATACCATTCGAAAAAATTGCAGAAAAAGAGGCTGGGACAAAAGTCCTAGCCTCTCAATTATTTTTGGATTGT
>NZ_JVSR01000033.1:0-1469 GCF_001069785.1 Streptococcus parasanguinis | reverse complement strand
CAATCCAAAAATAATTGAGAGGCTAGGACTTTTGTCCCAGCCTCTTTTAAATATTACAATTCGATATCGCCAAACAAGTCAGCCATTGAGAATCCAGTTTGAGTTTCTGGAAGATCAAAGTCGCGTTTTTCTTGTTTTGGACGACGTGGGCGAGATTGACGTTTTTCTTGTTTTTCGCCTTCTTCTTGAGCTGGACGTTCTTCAAGAGCTTTGATAGAAAGTGATACACGTTCATCTGCAGCATTTACTTCAAGAACTTTAACAGTTACTTCTTGTCCAACTTTAAGAACATCTTTTGGATTTTCAACACGTTTGTGTGAAATTTGTGAGATGTGTACAAGTCCGTCGATACCTGGCAATACTTCAACGAATGCACCGAAGTCAGTCAAACGTTTAACAGTTCCTTCGATCACATCACCAGCAGCCAATTTTTGTTCAACGCCATCCCAAGGTCCAGGTGTTGTAGCTTTCAATGAAAGTGATACACGACCTTCTTCTTCGTTCAAGTCAAGAACTTTCACTTGGATTTCTTCACCAACAGTTACAACTGATTTAGGTGATACGTTGCGTTCGTGTGACAATTCTGTTAAGTGAACCAATCCATCAACACCACCAAGGTCGATGAAAGCACCGAAGCTTGTGATACGTGCAACTTTACCAGTTACGACATCACCAACGTTCAATTTACCAAATACTTCTGCGCGTGCTGCAGCTGATTCAGCTTCAACAACTTCACGACGAGAAAGGATGAAGCGGTTTTCTTTTGGATCTACTTCTTTGATTTTAGCATCAAATTCTTGACCTACGAAACGTTCAGTGTTACGTACAAAACGAGTATCAAGCATTGAAGCTGGAATAAATCCACGAAGTCCTTCAAATTCTACTGAAAGTCCGCCCTTAACAGCGCGAGTCCCTTTAACAGTAACAACTTCTTCTTCACGTCCGACCAATTTGTCCCATGCTTTGCGAGCTTCCAAACGTTTTTTAGATACAAGGTAAGTTACTGTATCAGTATCTTTACCAACTACTTGACGAAGAACAAGCAATTCAAGTGTTTCACCTGGTTTTACCAAGTCGTTGATGTCAGCATCACGATCGTTTGTCAATTCGCGAAGAGTCAAGACACCTTCGACACCAGTTCCAGAGATTGCAACGTTAGCTTGGTTCGCGTCAACTGTCAATACTTCAGCAGTAACAACGTCACCTGGTTCAACTTGGCTAACACTGTTTAGCAAATCTTCAAATTCATTCATCTAAAAAATCCTCCAACAATCAAGTTTTCTAAAACTTGACATACTTATAATTATTTTTCCTAAGCAAGCACTCGCAATGAGATCATCTACAATCTTTAACGACTCATCCTATAAAGAAATAAAATACCTGGATAGATATTTTATCACTTATCTGATATTACCTAAGAACTGGGGTAGCTGGATTCGAACCAACGCATGAGGGAGTCAAAGTCCCTT
>NZ_JVSR01000032.1:0-5410 GCF_001069785.1 Streptococcus parasanguinis | reverse complement strand
AATCCAGTGTCCGCAAGGACGTGCCGGTTCGACCCCGGCCGCCGGTATAGTTTAAAAGACAAGGTTTTCGGACCTTGTCTTTTTTTCTTTGTTGTTTGTCGAGTTACCAATTTTTTCCATTTTAAAATAAATCATCAAGTTTATTAGCCAATGTTTTCTGTTTGCTAGGGTACAAATGGGAATAAGTATCAATTGTTGTCGTAATAGATGCGTGTCCTAATCTTTCTTTAACAACAAGATAATCTTCCCCTTGATTTATAAGTAATGATGCATGAGAGTGTCTTAAATCATGAATTCTTATTCTCTTTAAATCTTTATCCCTTTCTAGTATTTGCTTAAACTTCTTATCAATCATATTTTTTGTAATAGTTATTGGTGTACTCTGTATTATTTGTAGTCCGTCAATATTTTTGGTAAATTCCTTAAGTTTTTCTTTTTGTTTTTCTTTCCAATCTTTTAGCATTTCCGTTAATTTCTGATTGATTGTAATATTTCTAGTTCCTGATCGTGTTTTTGTTGTATTAATGTAGCTTGTATTATTTACAAAGTATACCGTTTTGGTAACGAAAATTGTATTTGTTAAAAGATTTATATCATTCCAGTTCAATGCGAGTATTTCTCCCATTCTCATCCCAGTAAAGAAAGCAATTACGAAAAACAGGTCATAGCTTGTTTCATCATCTTGAATAAGTTCTCTAAATCTCGTGAATTCTTCTATACTCCAAAATTTGATATTAGGCTTCCTAATTGGTAATTTTCTCAGATTCTCAACAGGATTTTTATCAATAAGGGATTTTCTTATACCAGTGTCAAAAATTTTTTTAAGTAGAATTAGAACTTTATTAATTGTATTATAACTTAAAGTTTCATTTTCATTTTGTTTTTTAGGTTTTGTTTTTAGGTATTCACGAAATTCGAATATATGGTCATACGTTAATTTATTTAAATTTGTATTTTTAAAATATGGTTTAATATGACGCTCATAATTGTTTCTTTGTGTACTTGTATAGCTTATTTTTCTGCCATTTTTCAAATCGTCTTCTTCAAGCAACTGGAATAACATATCTGTTGTTACTACAAAGTCAAATTGTTTTTCTTTTAATTCTACAACTCGAATATGTTGTTCTAGTTCTAGTGCTTCCTTTTTAGATTTTAATCCTTTTCGAATGATACGTATTCTTTTTTGTGTGACTGGGTGGAAACCATTAGAAACATCAACAGTCCATTTACCATTTTTAGTTTTACGAATAGTCATTCATTATGCTTCTTTCTGGAGTTCAATTCCTAGTAGTTCTTCAGCGACACTGGCTGGAATTGTACCAATCCGTTTGTTATCGTAGATATTAAAACCACGATTCACTAATAGTAATTTGCCAGTATGGATAATCTTTCTTGCAGTTCCTGGAGCAAATCCAAGTTCGATAAGGTCATCTTTTGTTACTGTTTTAATCATGTGATCTCCTTTTCTAATTAGATTAAGTAAGGGGAGGATTAACTCCCCTTGTCTAATACTTATTTTTGTTTTACATCTACTAAATGGATAGCATCCGCCTTGTAATACATTGTCGAACTAATCATAGTAGCTTGTAAATTGTCAAATGTTACTGGTACTTCATCCATTGCTTGGATATAGTCATTATCAACTAATGCTTCTGGATTGTCTACAGAGACTTGGGTTGATTTCTTTTTGAATTGTCCATCCTTGATTGTTACATTGTATTTCCAACCAATGATTTTATCGGTATTAAAACGTCTTTCGCTACCATCTCGGTTTTTGATAATTTCTCCGTTTGCATCTGCTCGGACTTCCGTTTCAAATTTTGGAATGACTTCATCCAATTCAAATTTTGTTCCAATGTTATTGAAATTCCAGTCATTTTGTGAGAGCATTTTTGCCATATTTAATTTCTCCTTTTGATATTTTCTTTGATTGTAGGGATTAAATCTTCTCTTTTAAAGAGAATTGCCCTTTCTATTAATCCACTTGCTAAATCTGGTGGATATTCCATATTGTTGAGTGCGAGATAGTTAGATTTCTCATACTCATGCAGTAAGTTGTTGTCGTATAGAAATTTATACGCTTTTAGAATAGCTCCAGAACCTTTATAGGTAAACCATTCTAATTTTTGTTCTAGTTCTGTCTTTGGTTTTGAAATAATGATAGAGACAGGTTTTGAGTGACCTAAAAACTTTTCCCAAGATCTCAAAGGTTTTGAGAAGTGACTATCACTATAGAACCTCACTTTTTCTTTGAGGTATCCCTTGGTAAAGTTAAGAAGATCTATTTCTGAATGCAACCATTCTTGAATGAAGTAGTGAGCTTTTGCTTTCCTAAGTTCTAACTCAGTTCTTATCCAATTTTCTATATACCGCTTGCTGATCCCGAGCTTTTCAGCTTGTTCTAAGCGCTTATCGTAAATTCTAAGTCTTTCATCATCATTGGGTTTTCTTAAATATAAGGTTTGACCGATCGTTTCATCTCCGTAGGTATTGTAGTAGGTGCTTTTTCCATATAGAAAGCGTTTCTTCTGACAAATCTTTAGAAGTTGATTAGGAGTGAAATAGGGTGTTTCATTAAAATCATCTATTGCAATATCAATTCGTCTTACTGAAAAATGAATGTAATTGTAGTAGAGGTTGTTCAGAAACTGTCTTTCGGAGAGACTATTTGGATCTAATACCATATCTCTATAGAACTCTAGTGCCTGTCCTGACATGACAAGCATGTAGGACGACTCTTTCGATCCATAGTAGATACGGATATTCCCATAATGAAGCTGGCTATCATAGTTATAGTATTTAAGGCTCCCCTTATTCTCAATAAATAGGTCAAAGTCAAGAAATAGGATATCTTCGATTATTTCTTTTGGCGAAAATTCAGTCTTATCAAACTGAATTTGAATCCAGTCAAATACAGAACGTAAATGCTCATTTTTTGCCATAGATTTTGATTCAACTTTTTGCCTAATTTTGCCACCCTTAAAATCTCCAAAACCCTTGGTAATACTGAATTTTTTCGATGGTACACCTAACTTGCAGAGGGTGGTGTTACTACACACCCTATCGGTCAAAAATGGTCCGTCCGCATCTACGCTCATTTTCGGCTTTCTGCCTCATGGCTCAGCCGAAAACTCGCTATTAGCCGAACCTATTTTTTGACCTCTTGTTAACAAACCCTAGTAAGCCGGTTTGCATCGACTCTTCAATATCTTGGATTTTCTTTTTTAGGTTGGAATTCTCAATTTTTATCAGTCGCATTTCTCGCTTAAATTCCTGTTTTAAGGCGCTCAGTTCATCGTAGAGCTCATCTATTACTTGGTTTAGGGATTCATGTTCATTGTCTGCTAGACTCCCAAATACGGCTTGTATAGCCTCTTTTAGACCTATTTCAAGTTTTAGTTTAGCTAACTTTTGAAATTGTCTAAGGTCTTCGTCTGTAAAATCATAGGCAACTGTATAACTTAATTGATGAGTTCTGGGATTTCTACTGATAGGAACTTTAATTTTCTTAAATTCCTTGCCACTTATCTCTTTAATCAGTTGAATCCAATTTTTAAGAGTAGAGGTAGAGTTTAGGCCAGAAATTTGATTGACTAACTCTTTATTGGTCATCTTTTTGTGAAACCTCCGAAATTTTCTTGTGCAACTGAAGAGTTTTCTGTGGTATAATTGTTACATAATATGTTTTGATCTTGGAACGAACGGCACATTTGTTTCAAGATTTTTTATTTTGTCGAATCCTACCTCCTTTATTAAAATTTTTTAAATCGACTACTAGTTACATACGCTTTTACCTCCTTTTATGCTATAATATTCTCAATGGAATATTCAATCTCAAAATAAATATTCCTTATGGAATAATTCTATTTTATACCGTTTAGAATATTTTGTCAAGCTAAAATATACGAATAAGAATATCTATAGGAGAATTATGTATACAGAGGATTATAAATTTTCAGAGAGGTTAAAAACTCTCAGAAAATCAAAAAAGTTAACTCAAGTACAAATATCGGAATTAATTGGAGTTCAACAAGGGACATATTCTCGGTGGGAGAATGGAACGTTAGAACCAGGATTAGAATTCGTTGTGAAATTAGCAAATATCTTTGGGACTACTACAGATTATTTGCTGGGACAAAAACCTTATTCAATTATCAGTAGTTTACCTCTAGAACAATTAGATCTTACCAATATTGCAAACTTTTCAAAGGATGAGTTTGATATTTTGAAACATTCAATAGCAGTTTCGGTGGCAAGAAATAAAATAAAGGCAACAGAACTAAAAGATAGAGTTATAGAAAAAAATCAGTTGTCAGAAAAAGATGCAGAACTTTTGAATAAGATTTTTGAAGAAGTTAAAACTTATTGGGAAAATTAGGAGGACGCTAGTCTTCAAAATTCCCTCCCAAAATGTGTCCAAAATATTGACAGAATTCTAGCTTTTCATTATAGTTCTTATGGAACTTTTTTTCTACAACAAAATAGGCTCCATAATATCCATAGGGGATTTACCCACTACAAATAGTATAGAGCCGGTTTTATTAATGTCCTGCATTTCCTAATAAGTTAACCATGACAACACCAATGATAATCAAAATTAAACCGATAATGCTATAAACATTTAGTGTTTCTTTGAAAATCATTACTGCGATAGAGGCTGTCAAAACTAAACCGACAGCTGACCATGTTGCATAAGCTATTCCTAAAGGAATTTTTTGCATTGCTAGTGAGAGGAAATAGAAACAAACGCCATAGCTAAGTAGGGCAGAAACGGTTGGAATAGGCTTTGTAAAACCGTCTGATAATTTCAAAAGGTTAGTTCCCAATATCTCTCCTACAATGGCGATAAAAAGATAAAAGTATGACATGTCTTTAACCTCCTATATGTCATGTTTTTGCTCTAAGAGCTATTATAGCTATCCGTTTTTTATAAATCTTGGCACAAGTCATGAGAATTTGTAGTAAAACTGTGGCAGACACTTTTTCAGAACCAATAGCTGATAAGTTTAGTATATCATAAGATAAATTTAAAAAAAAAAGTTTTGTTAGAAAATGAATTATCAAATTCTTGGGCTAAAGAGTTATTTTTGTTAAAATAATAAAAAACACTTACCCTAATTAAAGGAGAAAATAAAATGATTACATTAACTGTTAATCGTACAAGTGTCTTGAATACCTCTGGATGAATATAACCTGTTGGGACATATCGTCTATTCTCTGATGATGCTCTTAGAACGATAAGGTATGGAGTGTTACCAAAAAGTTACTAAAATTTGAAAAATGAGTCTATTTTGCAAGATTCAAAAGGCTTAAAACCCTATTAAATCAGGGTTGTAAGATTTAAATAATGGAGTTATGGAACTCAAAATCCAGTGTCCGCAAGGACGTGCCGGTTCGACCCCGGCCGCCG
>NZ_JVSR01000031.1:0-22501 GCF_001069785.1 Streptococcus parasanguinis | reverse complement strand
TTCCTTAGGTGAGTACGGACGTCAGCGAACTTCTTCGAAGTTCCATGACTAATTATTGAGCCTAGGGTCTCAATAATTCCGAGTGCCTGAAACGTTATTGTTTCAGTCACTTTTCTCACAGCGGAAAGTTTCGGCATTTTTTTGAATCGATTTAAAAATTGGAACTCATTTTTATTTCTTTGCAGAATCGCTTTACTTATTTAACTTTAAAATAGTTTGTCTACATTCTAAATATCCGGAGCAATCCGGCTTTTTTTGTGATGAACAGCAAGTAACAAAAGTAAGAGGATGAGAATAGATGTTCGGAAATCAAGCGTTTTCAAATAAAATTGCAAGAGTTTCCAGGAAAATATTGAAGTAAAACCGAAAAAATAGTAAAATGGAAGAGCTGATTGCAGCAATTCAACTGTTCTGCGTTCTCCTTTTTGGAGAAGTGTTCTACATTAGAAAATGGAGTATTCTATGAAGAAAAAAATTATCTTGAAAAGCAGTATCCTAGCGGTCGCTGCAGGTCTTAGTGTTTTTGCGATCAATAGCGTTTTTGCAGACGAATTGCCTGTGCAGTTCATGGGCGTCAATGACTTCCACGGTGCCTTGGAACAAACAGGGACAGCTCGTTTAGAAGGCGAAACTGTGAAAAATGCAGGAACAGCCCCACTTTTGGCAACCTACTTGAACGATTCACAAAAAGACTTTGAAACGGAGAATGCCGGAACGCCTAATGCCAGCATCCGTGTGCAAGCGGGAGATATGGTCGGCGCTAGTCCAGCTAACTCTGCCCTCCTTCAAGATGAACCAACTGTAAAAGTCTTCAATGAAATGAACTTTGAATACGGAACCCTTGGTAATCACGAGTTTGACGAAGGACTTGGTGAATTCAACCGGATCATGAAGGGAGAAGCCCCAACACCTGGTCAATTCAACAAGATCGTCGATGAGTATCCTCATGAAGCTTCCAAACAAGAAGTTGTCATTGCCAACTTGGTTGACAAAGATACCAATAAAATCCCATTTGACTGGAAACCTTATACCATCAAAGAAATCCCAGTCAATGACAAGACCGTTAAGGTTGGATTTATCGGGGTTGTTACGACAGAATTCCCAAATCTTGTTTTGCGTAAAAATCATGAACAATACCGCGTTTTGGATGAAGCAGAATCGATTGCCAAATATGCGCGTGAATTAAATGACCAAGGGGTCCATGCGATCGCTGTCTTGGCCCACGTTGCTGCCACTAGTAAGAATGGTGTAGCAGAAGGTCCGGCTGCAGACATGATCAAAAAATTAAACCAAATCTATCCTGAAAACTCAGTGGATATCGTCTTTGCAGGTCACAACCACCAATATACAAACGGGATGGTTGGAAATACCTTGATCGTTCAAGGTACGTCTCAAGGGAAAGCTTACTCGGATGTCCGTGGGGTCCTAGATACGGATACAGCTGACTTTGTCAAAGCTCCAACTGCTAAAATTATTGCTGTAGATCCATCGAAAGGCAAAGCAAAAGATACCAAGGTTCAAGCGATCATCGATGATGCCAATGCGACAGTTAAAAAAGTAACAGAAGCAAAAATCGGTACAGCAGACAAAGCTGAAAATATTACCCGTGAACTGAATGCACAAAAAGAAAGTGCTGTTGGAGATTTGGTCACAGCAGCGCAACTAGATATTGCCAAAAAATCAGGTTATCCAGATGTTGACTTTGCCTTCACCAATAATGGAGGAATCCGTGCAGACCTCGTGGTGAAACCAGACGGAACAGTCACTTGGGGTGCAGCTCAAGCAGTGCAACCATTTGGAAATATCCTCCAAGTAGTAGAAATCACTGGGGACCAAATCTACAAAGCTTTGGACCAACAATATGATGAAAAAGAGCTCTACTTCTTGCAAATGGCAGGGATCAAGTACACCTATACAAAACCAGCTGATGCAACAGAAGAAAATCCATATAAGGTCGTGAAAGCTTACAAGGCAGACGGAACCGAAATTGATCGCAACAAGACCTACAAGGCAATTATCAACGACTTCTTGTATGGTGGCGGAGATGGCTTCTCAGTCTTCCGTGATACAAAATTGATCGGTGCGATTAATCCAGATACTGAAGTCTTTATCCAATACATCGAAGATGTGAATAAGGCAGGGAAGAAGTTGTCTGCTTCAATCTTGGGTAACAAGACCTTTGTGGAAAAAGTGGAAGAAGAAACACCTACTCCAGAACCACAACCAACCCCTCAACCAACTCCACAACCTACTCCAGAACCACAGCCAGCGCCAGTTGATCCAGAAAGTCCTGTAAATCCAGTCCATCCTGTAGCTCCAGTGTCTCCTGTTACCCCAACTCCTCAACCTGAAAGCCCAGTAACTCCAGCGCAACCAGCTGCAAGCGAAACAAAAGAAGTGGCAACAAACAAACCAGTTGCTGTCACTTATCATACGGGTGGACAAACAGAAGTAGCTGCTACACCAGCAACTGGTCTTCCAAAAACAGGTCAAGATGAATTGGCATCAACAGTCCTTAGCCTCTTTGGTATGACCTCATTAGCTTTAGCAGGCTTTGTAGCTAGCAAAAAACGTGAAGGTTAAGTTCTTCATCCGTTAACTTACCCTAAAAAACGTCCGTTCTATAAAGAAACGGACGTTTTTGATGTCTTAGGCTGTTTTCTCCACCCAGACACTGCGGACAAAGAAAATGCTGATGAGGGCAAGGGCTAGGAAGATCCCTGCAACATAATAGTAGGGTTGGTCGAGAGTTGTTGAACGACCAGAGAGGTTAACAATGCCTCGGTAGAGGGCTCCAGCAGTTGCCGTGGCGACAGCTGAGTTCCAAAGATTAAGAGTGATTCGAGAAAGGCCTTTTACTACTAGTTGCAGAGCCACTAGTAGGGCGCCACCGATCAAAGGAATCAAGAAGAGGTAGTGCATGAAGGCAGAGGTTTCGCCAAAACTAAAGTGTTCGTAGATACGACTTCCGACAAAGAAGAAAGCCGAGATAAGAATGTACCATAGGATGGTCTTTTTCAAGCGTTTTTTGATAGGATTAGTAACCGATGTAGACAATGTCACTCACCGCCCTTTCTGAGATAGTACCATTTGTTGTTGGTTTGTTAATGACTTGGCCATTGAAGTAAAGGGTAGAAGATCCACCCCCATCCAGGTTGTAGGCTGTTTTAACGCCATACGATTTCATCACTTCCGCTAATTGGTAGAGAGAAAGCCCTTCACTTTCTGAAGTCCGTCCGTCTGACACGACGATAATGTAGTGGTTTTCATCGATGATCCCAATCGCTGTCCGTGGGTTGGATGCCATAGATTGCCCGACCTCTGAGTTGGTATCGACGGTAATTTCTCCATTTTCAACTAAGGAAGGACCGAAAGCGAGGAGATTGACGACCCCGTCCTTGACCAATTGATCCGCAGAGATCTCATCTTCGTAGATAATTTTGAAGGATCCATCCTTGTAAATGGCTAGGTCACCATTGCTTGAATCTTCCCGAACGGTATCACGGTAGACCACTCCATTTCGGATGACGTATCCTGTACTGTTAGCCCCGTAATAGTCACCATTCACTGCCAGAATGGCACTGTTGTTGGCGGCTGTGACAGAGGTCTTAGCAGTCACGTTGGTTCCGTAAGTATTTTGTGCAAAGGCTGTTTTGAGGTAGTCAGATGAGCTGACTGTGATATCTGCGATGTAAACCTGGGTATTTTCAACCGTTTTTTCTGTTAGGCTCACCTGGATATTGTCATCTGAATAGCTAGTATCGGTCGTTGTAGCCGATGCAGCTGCTTTTTTGGTTGCCTTGGTGTCCGTAGTCGTAGCTTTTACAGTTTGGATGGCATCGGATAAGACAAAGGTCTTGAGCATAGAGTAGCTAAAACTGCTGGTCAAAAGAAGGCCAAAGCAGGCAGCATAGGTGTAGGATTTTTTAAAGAATTTCATGGTGGGGAGCAGTCCTTTCTTTGAAGATCACTTTTTTCTGGATCACCCATGAGACCAGAAAGAGGAGGAAGCCGACGACAATCTTACTGATCAGGAGATTGAGCCCGAAAGCAGTATAGAAGAGTCGAATAAAGAGCGTATCGAGAATAAAGAGGCCAAGAGCTAGACCAAAGTAACCACTTCCGGTTTTAGCGACGCTGTCTTTGTTCTTAAAGACCAGGTGCTTATTGGTCGAGTAGTTAAAGATGGAACTCGTCACACGAGCGATCCCATTGGCTAGGAGAATGCGAAGACTAATGGGCACGGCCATCATCACGAAAAGGAAGAAGGCGTAGACTAGATAGTCAACGATAAAACTACTCAGAGAGGAGAGGGCAAACTTAAACATGTCCTTGTAGATCATGAGGCCATCTCGAATAGGTCGGAAGTGGGATCCTTCGTTGTCATTGATGTAGACCGTCTCGATGGGAACTTCCACGATGGGGAAGGATTTGCTTGCTGCGAGGAGAACATTCATTTCATATTCATAACGCTGTCCTTCAACCTCAAGCATGAAAGGCAAGAGATTCGTAGTGAAAGCCCGTAAGCCCGTTTGGGTATCGCTGACCGCCACACCGGTTTGTTGTTTGAAGAGAAAGCGGGTCAATTTATTCCCGAAAGCAGAACGCAAAGGAACTTTTCCAGAGAAGGCGCGTGCTCCTAGAATAAGTGTTCCAGGATGCTCTTGAGATTGGTTAACAACCCTGAAAATATCCCAAATTTTGTGCTGACCGTCTGCATCAGCTGTAACAATGCTTCCATAGGTACCTCTTTCTAGGATGTAGGCATAAGCAGTCTTGAGAGCTTGCCCTTTTCCTTGGTTGTGCTTATGAGTCAGAACTGTCGCAAGACCCTCTAATTTGTCAAAAATCACTTTCTTGTCAGCGTCACTCCCATCGTCGACAACGATGATGTGGAGATCGCTCTTAGCGTGGACCAAGCGAACCAGTTTGACAAGATTCAGATCTGGTTGATAGGCGGGGATGATAAGATAATTCATAATCGTTCCTCGTTTCTTGAGATTTGTTGTAGCTAGTATAAAGACTCAAGCTTAAAGCTAACTGATATCAGTTTTCTTTAAGGAAAGGAGAGGAAGAGTGGGGATAGTTTCTACTATAAAATGTCATTGTCTTAGTGCATTTCTTTCTTTTTCCTCGAAGGGACGTCCAGAATCATTTTTCAAATCCTAAAGATAATTCTTGCCTTTGTTCGAAAAGTCTGGTATAATAGTTTCTTGTGAGTAAACCTCACTTACCCCTTGCAAAGACAGGGGGTCATTAGTCCAAAAGGAGGAACATTATCAATGGCTAAATACGAAATTCTTTATATTATTCGTCCAAACATTGAAGAAGAAGCTAAAAACGCTTTGGTAGCACGTTTCGATTCTATCTTGACTGACAACGGTGCAACTGTTGTTGAATCAAAAGATTGGGAAAAACGTCGTCTTGCATACGAAATCCAAGATTTCCGTGAAGGACTTTACCACATCGTAAACGTTGAAGCGAACGACGCTGTAGCTCTTAACGAGTTCGACCGTCTTTCAAAAATCAACGGTGACATTCTTCGTCACATGATCGTAAAAGTTGACGCGTAAGAAATCATCCGAGGTGACTTATGATTAATAATGTTGTACTTGTCGGTCGTATGACCCGTGATGCTGAACTTCGCTACACTCCAAGTAATCAAGCAGTTGCTACTTTCAGCCTAGCTGTCAACCGCAACTTCAAGAGTCAAAATGGAGAGCGCGAAGCCGATTTCATCAACTGTGTGATCTGGCGTCAGCAAGCAGAAAACTTAGCCAACTGGGCTAAGAAAGGTGCTTTGATTGGGATTACCGGTCGCATTCAAACACGTAATTACGAAAACCAGCAAGGTCAACGTGTTTATGTCACTGAAGTCGTAGCAGACAGCTTCCAACTATTGGAAAGCCGTGCAGCACGCGAAGGGCATGCAGGTGGTGGCTATTCATCAGGCAACGGTGGTTTTGCTGGAAATGCAACCCCAAGCTTTGGTGGATCTGAACCAAGCAATGCAACGCCAAACTTTGGTCGTGAAGAAAATCCATTTGGAGCGAATCCAATGGATATCTCAGACGACGATCTTCCATTCTAAGAATGGGTTTAACGAATTAAAACTATAAAGGAGAATTAAACATGGCTCAACAACGTCGTGGCGGATTCAAACGCCGTAAAAAAGTTGATTACATCGCAGCAAACAAAATCGAATATGTCGATTACAAAGATACTGAGCTTCTTAGCCGTTTCGTTTCAGAACGTGGGAAAATCCTTCCTCGTCGTGTAACTGGAACTTCAGCGAAGAACCAACGTAAAGTAACAACAGCTATCAAACGCGCTCGCGTAATGGCTTTGATGCCTTTCGTAAACGAAGATTAAAAAAAAGACCCGTAAGGGTCTTTTTTTCATGAGCTTGAAGACAAGAGAGCGAATTAAGACCCAAACGGGTCTTTTTTTCACGAGCTTGGAAATGTAAGGGCGAGTTGAGGTCCAGTGGACCTCTTTTTCAGACCCATTGGATCTTTTTTTGCGAGCATAGAAATGTGATAGTGTGTTAGGTCCGTGTGAAGCTCTTTGAACTTTCCCAAGCTCTGATTATGCTATAATGAGGGGAGAAAGGTATCAAGGAGGGAACTATGAAGGAAGGTGTAATCATCAGGAGGATGATAAAGGCAGATATTGAGCACATCTCTCAAGCTTTTATCCACCAAGGGTGGCCGGGTAGAGAGGATATCTTGACTAGCTATTTTCAGGAGCAGGAGAATAGAGAGAGGGACGTATTAGTAGCTGAGTCGGATGGATTTGTGGCAGGCTATATCACTATATTGCCTGCTGCCAAGCACGGCCCTTTCGTGGGAGTCTATCCTGAACTATCTGATTTTAATGTTTTTGAACCATTTAGAAATCGAGGGATTGGGAATCAACTCTTAGAGGAGGCAGAAAAAAGAGTCTGGCTACTATCAGAGATTGTTACTTTAGGGGTTGGTTTACACTCGGGTTATGGTCCAGCTCAAAGACTGTATGTCAAACGGGGCTATATCCCAGATGGATCTGGGGTTTGGTTTAGGGATCACCCCTTGGCCCCTTACAGTTCTTGTGAAAACAATGATGACTTAGTCCTCTATTTTTCAAAAAGATTGAACAGGGAAATACAGTAAAACAAAAACGGATGAAAACTTCATCCGTTTCTTTTTAACGTCGAGTTGCGGGTGCTGTGCTCGAACTTTTAATATTAAAGCGTTTCTTGAGGTAGAAGCGAAGGACAAGCGCTAGAGCTCCTAAAACGATGGCAAAAACATCTGGAATAGTTGGGTTGAGGACTTGTGGAAGTAAGGAGGTAAAGGACAAGACGATGACCCAAAGGAACATGACTCCGACAAGAATCGGCATGGATTTCCAAAGAGAGGGACGCTCACTGCGATCTTTTGTGCCATCCATATACTGATAGAAGAAGTAGTACATGAGATACAAGAGCAGAGCCCCTGTCAAACTTCCAAGGATTAAGGTGATCAACCCATAGCCAGTACGACGCGGTGCAACCAAGTTCATAAAGGCGCTAATCGCAGCAAAGACACCAAAGATAAAGAGGAAGGAATCCAAAATCATAAGAGAGGGAGCATCGTTTAATTTCGGATGCTCTTTTTCATAGCGTTCTTTCTCGCTGAAAGAATTCGCCCAAACAGTTGGAGCTCCAAAAAGAGTCCGTGCCGGAATCCCTTTTCCTTGGTTTTCATGGATAGCTGGAAGGATTTCTTGGATGAGGCTTTCTGCTTCTTCCTCTGATTTCCCGTTTTCAAGCAATTGGTGTTTGGCGATGCGGATAAATTCTTGGTTTTTCTTGCTGAGTTGATTCAAATCAAATTGAGACATAAATACTCCTTAGTGTTATTAGTAGGTGTTAGAACCATTTTTTATGGATGAGGTAGACGACGAGAGAACCGGTCAGGGCAAAAGCGATGAAAATGATGAGCCAGAAGGCGTTTGGTTCTCCATTGAGCGGTAATTCATTGTCTTTGAAGTTCATTCCGTAGGCCGAGAAAATCATGGTTGGGATGGACATGACGATGGTCACCATGGCCAAGGTCTTCATGATGTTATTCTGGTTGTTGGAGATGATTGATGCGAAAGTATCGGTCATGGAGTGTAGGATATTTCCATAAATATCCGCCATCTCAATGGCCTGCTGGGTTTCGATCAAGGTATCTTCCAGTAGATCTTCGTCTTCTAAGTATTTCTTGATGTTACTAGTGGCGCTGGTCAATTTCTTGATCACGCGCTCATTGGTTTTCAGAGAGGCCTTAAAGTAGACGATGGTTTTTTCCAACTCCATCAATTCAATCAGCTCTTCATTACGCGTTGATTTGTGCAATTGACTTTCAATTTGCTCGCTTTTGCGATCCAAGGTACGAAGCGCTGACAAGTAGAGTTCAGCGTTGCGATAGAGGATCTGAAAGATAAAGCGTGACCGCATAAAGGTATAGAAATTCCGCAAGCGTCGGTTGATAAAGATATCGAGAAGCGGCAATTTCTCCAAGCAAGTCGTGATAATAGCCTCTTCTGTCAGGATAATCCCTAGCGGAATGGTCACGTAGTAGGTCTGATTGTTCCGCTCTTCCTTGATGGGAACGTCGACGATGATCAAGGTATACTCATCTTCGATGGTCATACGGGACATTTCTTCTGCATCGAGTGGTGCCCGTAAGTCTGCAATATCGATATTAAAAGCAGAGGCGATTTCCATCGATTCACTTTGAGAAGGGTTCACAAGGTTGATCCAGCTACCGGGTTCCAGCGTCTCTATTTCTTTAAATTCAGTCGTTGTCGATAAAAAGACCTGTTTCATGGTGCCTCCCCTTGTTTTTTTACACCTTAACATTATATCAGAAAAAGGACGGTTTTGGATAAAAGAATACTAAAAAATTTGTTATAATGGAGGTTAACAAAAAGGTGATTAGAGTAAGAATATGCAAGATAAAATTGTCATTCATGGGGCACGCGCCCATAATTTAAAAAATATAGACGTGGAAATTCCACGGGACAAATTAGTCGTGGTGACGGGTTTGTCTGGATCTGGAAAGTCCAGTCTGGCCTTTGATACCCTCTATGCAGAAGGTCAGCGCCGCTACGTAGAGAGCTTATCGGCCTATGCCCGGCAGTTCTTGGGAAATATGGAAAAACCAGATGTCGACTCCATTGATGGCTTGAGTCCAGCCATTTCCATCGACCAAAAAACGACCAGTAAAAACCCCCGTTCTACAGTAGGGACGGCAACAGAGATCAATGACTACCTGCGCTTGCTCTATGCGCGTGTAGGGACGCCTTATTGTATCAATGGGCATGGAGCGATTACGGCTTCTTCGGTTGAGCAAATTGTCGATCAAGTCTTGGAATTACCAGAGCGCCAACGCCTGCAAATTCTAGCTCCTATTATTCGCAAGAAAAAAGGCCAGCACAAGAATATCATTGAAAAGGTGCAAAAAGACGGCTATGTCCGGGTGCGGGTCGATGGTGAGATCTATGATGTGACAGAGGTTCCAGAACTATCTAAAAGCAAGCAGCACACGATTGAAGTAGTTGTGGACCGAATCGTGATTAAAGAGGGCATCCGCTCGCGGCTCTTTGATTCGATTGAAGCAGCCCTTCGGATTGCGGATGGTTATGTGGTGATTGATACCATGGATGGTAAGGAACTGCTCTTTTCTGAGCATTATGCTTGTCCAGTCTGTGGCTTTACCGTTCCTGAATTAGAGCCCCGCCTCTTTTCTTTCAATGCACCTTTCGGATCTTGTCCAGACTGTGATGGGCTGGGCATTAAGCTAGAGGTGGACTTGGATTTGGTGGTGCCAGATGATCGCTTAACACTTCGTGAAGGAGCACTTGCTCCTTGGAATCCGATCTCTTCCAACTACTATCCACAGATGTTGGAGCAAGCCATGATCCATTTTGGCGTTGATATGGACCGACCTTTTTCCGATTTTTCTCAAGAAGAAAAGGACTTGGTCCTCTATGGGTCAAACGGGAAGGAATTCCACTTCCACTATGAAAATGAGTTTGGTGGGGTTCGCGATATTGAGATTCCTTTTGAAGGGGTCGTAAACAATATTCACCGTCGTTTCCGTGAGACCAATAGTGATTTCACCCGCAACCAAATGCGCTCTTATATGAACGAATTGACCTGTGCGACCTGCCATGGCTACCGTCTCAATGACCAAGCTCTCTCTGTTCGTGTCGGAGGAGAAAAGGGGATGCATATTGGGGAAGTGTCAGATCTATCGATTGCGGACCACTTAAAAGCCGTGGACAAGCTGGTCTTAACGGACAATGAAGCAACAATTGCAAGACCGATCCTAAAAGAGATTAAGGATCGCTTGACCTTCTTAAACAATGTGGGGCTCAATTACTTGACCCTGTCACGATCGGCTGGGACCTTATCAGGTGGAGAAAGCCAGCGCATTCGTTTGGCAACCCAGATCGGTTCCAACCTCTCTGGGGTCCTTTATATTTTGGATGAGCCGTCTATTGGCCTCCATCAAAGGGACAATGACCGCCTGATTGCTAGCCTCAAGAAGATGCGCGATTTAGGCAATACCTTGATCGTCGTCGAACACGATGAGGATACCATGAGAGAGGCAGACTATCTGATCGACGTCGGCCCAGGTGCCGGTGTCTTTGGGGGAGAGATCGTTGCGGCTGGAACTCCAAAGCAGGTGGCTCGCAACAGCAAATCTATCACGGGTCAGTACTTGTCCGGCAAGCGCAAGATTCCGGTTCCAACAGAGCGCCGTTCGGGGAATGGCCGCTATATTGAAATTACAGGGGCCAGTGAGAACAACTTACAAGACATCACAGCACGCTTTCCTCTGGGCAAATTCATCGCAGTCACTGGAGTTTCCGGTTCTGGAAAATCGACCTTGATCAATGGCATCTTGAAAAAAGCCATCGCTCAAAAGCTCAACCGCAATTCGGAAAAACCAGGGAAATACAAGACCATTCAGGGGATTGAGCATATCGATCGCTTGATCGACATTGACCAAAGCCCGATTGGTCGGACTCCTCGTTCTAATCCAGCGACCTATACAGGCGTCTTTGATGATATTCGCGATCTCTTTGCTCAGACCAATGAAGCCAAAATTCGGGGCTATAAAAAAGGTCGCTTTAGTTTCAATGTCAAGGGCGGGCGTTGTGAAGCCTGCTCAGGAGATGGGATCATCAAGATTGAAATGCACTTCTTGCCAGATGTCTTCGTCCCTTGTGAGGTCTGCCATGGACGTCGTTACAATAGTGAGACCCTCGAAGTCCACTACAAGGAAAAAAATATTGCAGAAGTGCTGGATATGACGGTCAACAAGGCAGTTGAATTCTTCAAGCACATTCCAAAAATTGAACGCAAACTCAAGACCATCCAAGATGTGGGCTTGGGCTATGTAACGCTGGGGCAACCAGCGACCACCCTTTCAGGTGGGGAAGCGCAGCGGATGAAGTTGGCTTCTGAATTGCACAAGCGCTCTACAGGAAAATCCTTCTATATCTTGGATGAACCAACGACCGGACTCCATACCGAAGACATTTCTCGCTTGATCAAAGTCTTAGAGCGATTTGTGGATGATGGCAATACGGTCCTTGTGATTGAGCACAATTTGGATGTCATTAAGACCGCAGACCATATCATCGATTTAGGACCAGAAGGCGGTGTCGGTGGTGGAACCATTATTGCGACTGGAACACCAGAAGAAGTAGCAGCAAATCCTGCTAGCTACACAGGACAATATTTGAAAGGAAAATTACAATGAATCAACGGATCAGCAACTTAAGAAACAAAATGAAAGCCCAAAACCTCAAAGCGGTATTGATTAACAATTTGAAAAATGTTTATTATTTGACCAATTTCTGGGGTTCAAACGGGACCGCTTTGGTGACAGAAGAACGCGTGGTCCTCTTTACGGATTCGCGCTACACCATCCATGCCCATGCGACTTGTTTCCCCTTTGTAGAGATTGTGGAAACCCGCGATGAGTTGACTGCAGCTGCAGAGATCGTTAAGGACCTTGGAATCAAAGAACTTGGTTTTGAGGACGAAGTGACGGTGGCCTACCATGCCCGTATGGCTTCTGTTTTCAGTGGCATCAGCCTTCAATCCCTAGCGAACTTTGTGATGGAATTGCGCTTGATTAAAGATGAAACGGAGATTGCGGCCATTAAAAAAGCTTGTAGTATCTCTGACCAAGCCTTCCATGATATTTTAGACTATATCAAGGTAGGGAAAACGACAGAGTTGGAAGCAGCGACTTTCCTCGATTTTAGAATGCGGGAGTTGGGAGCTTCTGGTGTATCTTTCGATATTATTTCAGCAGCTGGTGAACGCTCTGCCATGCCTCACGCGACTCCAAGTGATCGGGTCATTTCAGCAGGAGATGCCTTGACCCTTGATTTTGGTTGCTTGTATGATCACTATGTCAGTGATATGACACGGACTATCTATGCAGGACATGTCAGCGACAAGGAAAGAGAAATTTACGAAACCGTTTTGAAAGCCAATCAAGCCTTGATTGCTGCGGCTAAAGATGGACTTGGCTTCCGTGATTTTGATAAAATCCCACGTGATGTGATCGAGGCAGCCGGCTATGGTCAATACTTCACGCATGGAATCGGTCATGGAATTGGGCTAGATATCCACGAAGAGCCATACTTCAGCCAAACTTCTAAAGAAGCGATTCAAGCAGGGATGGTCTTGACAGATGAGCCAGGGATTTATATCGAAGGCCTCTCTGGTGTGCGGATCGAAGATGACCTCTTGATCACAGAAACTGGCTGTGAAGTCTTGACTCTTGCTCCTAAAGAATTGATTGTCCTATAAAATAGACAGTATTTTCTTAACCCCTGTGTAACAAACAAAGATAAGAAAAGAGGCCTATGAAAAAACGAAGTGTAATAGTTGGAATTCTTCTAGTAGTCCTGCTATTTGTATTTGCTCCTTCTGCCCATGCTGGTGTCGGCAATACGCATAGTGGTGGTAGTAGCACTATTCATTCTGGCGGTGGTGGTGGTAGTAGCTGGTCTGGAGGGGGAAGTAGCTGGTCTGGTGGCAGTAGCTGGTCTGGTGGATCCAGTAGCTACAGTTCTGGTTCTGGAACAGACTCTGATGGTGTAGTAGCAATTTTTGCTATCGTTGGATTGATTGGATTTATCTATAATATTGCAAAAGAAGCTAATGATAGTGATGAATCATTCTCTTCAAATAGTGGTCCAAAACGGACAACCGAAGAACGGGCTGGTCGACCAATTGAAAACAACTATGAAGCGATTCGCCGCATCCGAAAACTGGATCCAATGTTTGATGAAGACCGGTTTTTGTCGCAAGTCAAGCTGGTTTATCTTCAATTGCAGTCTGCCTGGACAGAAAAAGATTGGAATTCCGTGCGGAATATAGAAAGTACGAGTCTTTATGAGCAACACTTGACGCAGTTGCAAGAGCATATTCGTGCCAAAACAACCAATGTTCTAGAGCGCGTATGTGTGGAAGATTCCAAGATCAAAGACTTTATCGAAAATCCAGAAGGCAATGACCGCATTGAAGTCATTCTGTCATCGACGATGAGAGATTACATTCGAAGTGATGAAACGGGCCGTGTGATCGAAGGGGATCCAACCAAAGATCTCTTTACCGTATACCGCATGGTCTTCCTCCGTGAACATGGAGCTCAGACAGAGATCATTAAGAATTCAGAAGTCGTTAGTGATCACTGTCCAAACTGTGGTGCGCCACTGACGATTGATTCAATCGATAAGTGTGAATATTGCCAAGCATCCTTGAAGCACAATCCAAAAGATTGGGTCTTGGATGTCTACGAAGTTGTGGATGAAATTGAATTCTACAGATAGGAGAATGTATGGGATTTATTAAAGCAGCCCTTTCAGCGGGCATTTCAAGTTTTCAAGATAGTAAATTTAAGGAAGCCATTACCTTGCCAGAAGCTGTTCCAGCAACAGCTTTGGCCATTAAGGGACAGCTCTTGACCAAAGATCCAGATGGGCGCTCTCGCCAGAGCAACCAAAATACAGGTCTATTGACAGATGGCTCTGTTGTCATTGTTCCTCAAGGCTATGTTGCTCTCTTGGTCAATAATGGAACTTTTTTAGGAGACCTTCTAGAAGCAGGGAGCCACGAATGGCAAGCCGGTGAAAATGCCTGGTTGTTTGAAAAGGGTGGTGTGAAAGGAACTTGGGATCAGTTCAAGAATCGCTTCTCCTTTGGAGGCCAAGTGGTCACCCAACAAGAAATTATTTTTGTGCGGATGCAACCTTTTACAGGAAATAAATTTGGCACTCAAAATCCAGTCGAGTACTTTAGCGACCGTTACCAACAACTTCTTAGCATTCGTTTTTATGGTCTTTATGATGTTAAAGTGGCAGATCCTGTACTCTTTTACATCAGTGCAGTCAGTCGTCAAATCACTGCAGATAAGCCATTTACCTTGGAAGATGTGGCTCAGGGAACCTTGCGCCAAAATCTAGCACCAAAAATTGCAGTGGCCATTTCAAAATATACGGCTGAAAATAAGGCAGACATCTACAATATCAATGCGGACCAAGATGTCTTCAATGAAGTTGCAAAACGCGAAGTCAACAAAACGTGGACAGAATTATATGGTATCGAATTAACCAATGTCCTCATCGAAGATTTGAGCTACGATGCAGACAGTATGGCCAAGGTCAATAAACTGGACAGTGAATTGGCAGCGATGAAGTACAATACCATTGAAATCGAAGAGCGTCGTGCTCGCAATGAGGCCTTGGTCGCAGCTGCTAAAAATGAAGGTGGCAATGGCATGAACATGATTATGGGGATGAACTTGGGTCAAGCACTTGGCAATGACCTTCAAAAGCAAGCCTCTCCAGCTCAAGACAAGCCTCATACCTTCTACATTGAAGTAGATGGAAAATATGTCCATGTCACCAAAGATGCTGATGGCAATATTGTGCCTGTAGACCAATAAGGAATTGTGAAGCTGGTGGTGGAAATGTAGAGATTCTAAGGACTCGTTCCTACAATCTCTCTCCGCCTTCTAGCCTTCCTAAAAAGAGAAAATTGCTGTTTGAGAAAAATCAAATAGTGTGTTACAATAAAGAGTAATCTATTTTTAAAAAAGAGGTAATAAAACATGATCGAAGCAAGTAAATTGAAAGCTGGTATGACTTTTGAAACAGCTGACGGAAAATTGATCCGCGTTTTGGAAGCTAGCCACCACAAACCAGGTAAAGGAAACACTATCATGCGTATGAAATTGCGTGATGTCCGTACTGGTTCAACATTTGATACTAGCTACCGTCCAGAAGAAAAATTTGAACAAGCGATTATCGAAACTGTTCCAGCTCAATACTTGTACAAAATGGATGATACAGCCTACTTCATGAACACGGAAACATATGACCAATATGAAATTCCAGTTGTGAACGTAGAACAAGAATTGCTTTACATCCTTGAAAACTCAGAAGTAAAAATTCAATTCTACGGAAGCGAAGTAATCGGTGTAACAGTTCCTACAACTGTTGAATTAACTGTTGCAGAAACTCAACCATCTATCAAAGGTGCTACAGTGACTGGTTCTGGTAAACCTGCTACAATGGAAACTGGTTTGGTCGTAAACGTTCCTGACTTCATCGAAGCTGGACAAAAATTGGTCATTAACACTACTGAAGGAACTTACGTTTCTCGTGCATAAGAGACATCTCAGGGTGTCAAATAGAAAGGAACTTCTATGGCAACTGAACAATTTGGTGACATCGTTATTGCACCACGTGTATTAGAAAAAATTATTGCGATTGCGACAGCAAAAGTAGAGGGTGTCTATTCGCTTGAAAACAAGAGTGTTTCAGATAGCTTATCCAAACGCTCCCTTGGACGTGGCGTCTACCTTCATACAGAAGAAGATGGTCAAGTTTCAGTAGACATCTATCTCTATTTAGAATACGGAGTGGCTGTACCATCTGTCGCTGTAGCCATTCAAAAAGCGGTCAAGTCTGCAGTTTATGATATGGCAGATGTAACCTTGGATGCTGTCAACATTCACGTTGTTGGTATCGCAACGGAAAAATCTCCAAAACCAGACTTGAAAGATTTGTTTAATGAGGACTTCCTCAATGACTGATGAAATTTTATTAGAATCACGTCGAGATTTGCGTGAGCGCGCCTTCCAAGCCTTGATGGCCTTGGAATACGATGGAGACATTGTTGAAGCTTGTCGTTTTGCTTATCTACATGATAAGGACCTAGCAGAAGACAAAGAAGTCGATCTTCCTGCCTTTCTCATGAATCTCGTGACGGGTGTCTACCAATCCAAAGATCAACTGGACCAGCAAATCGGTCAACATTTGAAAACCGGCTGGACTGTTGAGCGCTTGACCTTGGTAGAGAAAAACATCCTTCGTCTGGGAATTTACGAAATGACAGAGTTTGATACACCACAGATCGTCGCAGTCAATGAAGCGGTGGAATTGGCCAAGGCCTTTTCAGATGAAACCTCTTCACGATTTGTCAACGGTGTCCTCAGTCAATTTGTGACAGAAGAATAATTAAAAAAGAGCCGATGGCTCTTTTTTTGTGAAAAATATCCCCACAGTTTCTACTGAGGGGATACTGCTTTTAGACACTTTTTCCAGAGTGGAGACTAACGGGCAAGAAATAACCGGTAGTCGCTACTTTTTTTCCTTCGATCTTTTGGAGTAAAAGATCCACCATGAGGATAGCAATGTCTTCGAGGGGTTGTTGGATGGTTGTCAGTTCAGGTGTATAGGTCTCAATGAACTGGGTTCCATCATAACCAATCACTTTCAAATCCTGGGGAATCTGAATATCTAATTCTCTAGCGACTTTCATGATCAAGATCGCCGTCAAATCATCGGAGGCGAAAATGGCATCTGGTTTGTGGTGGGTTAAAATCTGTTTGATTTCCATTTCTTTGCGAATAGGGGAGAAATCACTGGAAACATTAATGATCATGGACTCAGGTAGAACCGATGCAAACCCCGCATGACGCAAGCCTGTTGGGGAGTTGGAGTTGTCATTCCCTGTGATCATGATAATATTTCGGGCTCCGGTTTTTACTAAAGTTTCTGCTGCAAGCACCCCGCCAGCGTAGTTGTCTGAAGAGACAACCGGAATTTCTGGGGAGAGGTTGCGGTCAAAAGCAATGATAGGAGCAGTTACCCGGTTGTAATCTTCAATGCCCAAATTATGACTTCCTGAAATGATGCCATCTACCTGGTTAGCCTCCAACATCTCAATATATTCGCGCTCTTTTTCGGAGTCGTGTTCACTATTGCAGATGATGGTTTTATAGCCGTGTTTGAAGAGTTGGTGCTCTAGTTTGTCGATTAATTCAGCATAGAAAACATTGCTGATGTTGGGAAAGATCAAGCCGACTAACTTGGCTGATTTTCCTTGGAGGCTACGAGCAACATTGTTAGGTTTATAGCCCAATTCTCGCATGGCTTCTTGGACTTTTTGGATCGTTTTTTCAGACAGGTATCCTTTTTTATTGATGACCCGTGAGACAGTAGTAGGGCTGACACCGGCGAGTTTGGCGACATCAGTTAGCTTTGCGACCATAATCAAGTTCGTAGTAAGTTCCAGTAGGGTTTCCAGACTTGATCAATATTCCATTTTGATCCGCATGTGGGTAGACCCGACCAGAAAATACTTTTTCTCCTTTATTGATAAAGATTTCAAAAATTGAATTGTCAATGAAAATATTAGCGGTTGTGGCTTGGTTAGCGATTGGGCAGCTACGGCTCGTACCGAATTCTTGGGCATATTGCTCACCTGCCTGGCTACGATCGACTGTGACCAATCCTTTAGCCAGATCAAATGTGAGAGCTAAGCCCTTTCCTTCTGCATCGGCAAAGAGGACGATTTCGTTCTGGCTATCCTTTTCAAACTGCAATTCCAATTCATAGCAGTTCTTGGTTTGTGCCTTGTTGGCAAATGCCTCACTCTCAGCGCGCAAGTCCTTGATCGCTTCAACTGGGTATTGGTAGAGTTTGCCATCTTTGATGGTTAATTCTTTGACCAGTGAGAGAGCTCCTTGGTAGTCATAGGAATCTGTTGGATAAGAAACGTCTGGAAGACCTAGCCAGCTGACAGCATAGGCACGTCCATCGGGTGCATTAAATCCTTGAGTCGCATAGGCTTCAAAACCATAGTCGAGATTATGCAATTCAGATACATCAACCATTTTGGTCTTTTCTGGGTCAAAGTTTGCCCCGATCTTGTACATATTTGGGTAGATATTGTCATAATCGAGAACTGATTTATATAAGCCTTGAGGGCAGTAGAGGAGAACGGGTTGGTCTCCAACAAAGACTAGGTTGGGACATTCCATCATATAAGCTGTCCGATCGTTTGCAAAATCCAAGTCACCGACTGCAACCCAGTTGGTATAGTCGTTATCTACAGCCTTATAGAGACGGATGAATCCTTTCTTCTCAAGGTCTTGGCCACCAACGATAGCGTAGTATTGACCCTTGAAATTAAAAATCTGTGGGTCACGGAAGTGATCCGTAGAGTCAGCCGGTTGATCAATCAAGATTTTGTCAATTTTTTCAATCTTGCCGTCCTTGTCCATCAAAGCACCGACTTGGTAAGGATGACGAACCCATTCTGCATCCCGAACATTTCCAGTGTAGAATAGGAATAGTTTGTCACCAAACTGCATGGCTGATCCGGAATAAGCTCCATGACTATCCAAATCTGTGTCTGGAAGAAGCGTTACCCCAGTTTCTGTGAAATGAACCAAGTCTTCACTTTCTGTTTGTACCCATGATTTTAACCCATGGGCTGCACCAAATGGGAAATTTTGGTAAAACAAGATCCATTTTCCATCAAAGTAGGAAAAACCGTTAGGATCATTTAAGAGACCAGCTTTTGGCTCAACATGATAGTGTGTATGCCAAGGAGATTTGGCCATATGATCTTGGATGGCTTGCTTTTCCTCTTTTGTCCAGTCTTCGTAACGTCTGTAACGACGTTCAGTTGTCCATTCCATTTTATTCCTCCGAATTTTTTCTTACTTCCATAGTACCGATTTCCTATTAAAAATGCAAGCGATAAATGAAAAAAATGGCAAAAAATGTCAAGCGATTGACAGCTATTTTGCAGCCTGAAGAAAAGAGGAGGATTTGAAAATTTATGAAAATATGAAAGAAAATGAAAATAAAACTCTGATTCAAAGCGCTAAAAAGCGTAGTAAAGGCCTGTTTTAAAATGAAAATAGTTTCATACTGTCAAAAGGTGTCAAAAAGTCCAAAAAAGTTTCAAAAAAATCCTGCAAAACGCTTGACATATTTTCAATACGTGGTACAATTAAAAACGTAGAAACGATTTAACCGTTTACATTACAAAAAATAAGGAGATTTACTTTATGGATTACAATAAAGTAGCCAAAGAGGTTATCGAAGCAGTCGGTAAAGATAACCTTGTTGCGGCAGCACACTGTGCGACACGTCTACGTTTGGTATTGAAGGACGATAGCAAAGTTGATCAAGCTGCACTTGATAACAATGCAGATGTCAAAGGAACCTTCAAATCAGATGGTCAATACCAAGTGATCATCGGACCTGGAGATGTAAACTTTGTTTATGAAGAGCTGATTAAAGCGACTGGTTTGAAAGAAGTATCAACAGACGATTTGAAACAAATCGCTGCAAAAGATAAGAAATTCAACCCATTGATGGCCTTGATTAAACTCTTGTCTGATATCTTCGTTCCAATCATTCCTGCCTTGGTTGCAGGTGGTCTCTTGATGGCCCTTCGGAACTTCTTGACTTCAGCTGGCTTGTTTGGACCTAAATCATTGGAAGAAATGTACCCAGCTATCAAGGGTCTTTCAGCTATGATCCAATTGATGTCAGCTGCACCATTTATGTTCTTGCCAATTTTGGTTGGTATTTCTGCAGCCAAACGCTTTGGAGCAAACATCTTCTTGGGTGCTGCGATCGGTATGATCATGACCACACCAGATCTTGGTGGGGCTACTAAATTCTGGGATATCTTTGGTTACAATGTAGCACAAACAAACTATGCTTACCAAGTTATTCCTGTCTTAGCAGCGATCTGGATCTTGGCGCATTTGGAAAAATTCTTCCACAAGAAATTGCCATCAGCTGTTGACTTTACCTTTACTCCATTGCTTTCTGTGATGATTACTGGTTTCCTTACCTTTACAGTGGTTGGTCCAGTGATGCTTTTGGTATCAAACGGAATCACAGATGCTATTGTATGGTTGTATAACACAACAAGCTTTATCGGTATGACAGTCTTTGGTGGAACTTACTCATTGATCGTTATGACAGGTCTTCACCAATCATTCCCAGCTATCGAAACACAATTGCTTTCAGCATGGCAAAAAGGTGCGGGTCATGGAGATTTCATCTTCGTTGTCGCATCAATGGCCAACGTAGCGCAAGGTGCTGCAACTTTTGCCATCTTGTTCTTGACGAAGAGCGAAAAAACCAAAGGTCTTGCATCTTCTGCAGGTGTGTCTGCCCTTCTTGGTATCACAGAACCAGCCCTCTTCGGGGTTAACTTGAAATACAAATTCCCATTCTTCTGTGCCCTTATCGGTTCAGCAGTGGGTGCCCTCTTTGCAGGTCTTCTCCAAGTAGTTGCTGTTTCACTTGGATCAGCAGGTTTCCTTGGATTCCTTTCAATCAATGCAACATCCATCCCATTCTACCTCTTGTGTGAAGTGATTGCCTTTGCGGTAGCCTTTGCATTGACTTACTTCTACGGTAAGACAAAAGCAGCAGATGTGTTTGCTGCAGAAGGAAATGTAGCAGCAGCAGAAACTGCTGAAAAAGCAGAAGCCAAAGAAGTAGCAGCTGCTTCTGAAGAAGTTGAAGCAACACTTGCAGATGAAGTGATTGTAACTCCTATCGTTGGTAGTACAGTAGCGCTTGCTGATGTGAATGATCCTGTCTTCTCAAGTGGTGCGATGGGACAAGGAATTGCCATCAAACCAACTGAAGGCGTTGTCTATGCGCCAGCAGATGCTGAAGTAACGATTGCTTTTGCGACTGGACATGCTTACGGTTTGAAAACAGCTAATGGTGCTGAAATCTTGATCCACGTTGGGATTGATACAGTATCAATGAACGGTGAAGGATTTGATCAAAAAGTAGCTCAAGGCGATAAAGTTAAAGCTGGTGATGTCCTTGGTACATTTGATGCAGCGAAAATTGCCGCAGCTGGTCTTGAAGACACAACCATGGTGATCGTCACTAACACAGCTGACTTTGCTTCTGTCACACCTGTTGCAACTGGATCTGTTGCGAAGGGTGATGCGATCATCGAAGTTAAAGCTTAATCGAAACAATAAGTTCTCAAGGACTGGTCTATCATCTCCAGTCCTTGAATTTTATTTCTCAAAAAAAGGTGTGTTTTTTCTTTAGAGAAGAGAAAAAGATTGACTACAAAATATGCTATAATAAATACAGGATATTTTTCATAATAAAAAAGGAGCCAACATGACAAAATTATATGGAAGTTTGGAAGCTGGCGGTACAAAATTTGTTTGTGCGGTTGGTGATGAAAACTATAATGTTGTGGAAAAAGTACAATTTCCAACAACCAAGCCAATTGAGACGATTGATAAGTGTATTGAATTTTTCTCAAAATTTGAGGATCTAGTTGGGCTTGCGATTGGTTCATTTGGACCAATTGATATCGATCCAAATTCAAACACTTATGGTTTCATCACAACGACTCCAAAACCAAATTGGGCCAATGTAGATATCGTTGGGGCTTTCCGTCGTGCCTTGAATGTACCTATCTATTTCACGACAGATGTAAATAGCTCTGCCTATGGAGAAGTGGTCGCACGCAATAACGCGGGTGGCCATATCGAAAACTTGGTTTACTATACAATCGGAACTGGGATCGGAGCTGGTGTCATCCAACGTGGTGAGTTTATCGGGGGAGCTGGACACCCAGAAATGGGACACTACTATGTGGCTCAACACCCAATGGATGTGGAAAAAGAATTCAAGGGTGTTTGTCCTTTCCACAATGGCTGTTTGGAAGGCTTTGCGGCTGGTCCTAGTCTGGAAGCTCGTACAGGTATTCGAGGGGAAAACATTGAACTCAACAGCAATGTATGGGATATTCAAGCCTACTACATCGCACAAGCAGCAGTGAATGCGACAGTTACCTTCCGCCCAGACGTCGTTGTCTTTGGAGGAGGAGTCATGGCTCAACAACATATGTTAGATCGTGTTCGCACGAAATTTACTGCCCTCTTAAACGGTTACCTCCCTGTACCTGATGTGAGAGATTATATTGTGACACCTGCAGTTGCTGGCAATGGTTCAGCGACCTTGGGGAACTTTGTTCTTGCAAAAGAAGTGAGCGAGAAGCTTAAAAAATAAGAAGCAATTGTCTCTTAGTGGTTAGAAACAAGAGCGAGGAGGCTGGGACAAAAGTCCTAGCCTCTCAATTATTTTTGGATTGTCGAGC
>NZ_JVSR01000030.1:0-1216 GCF_001069785.1 Streptococcus parasanguinis | reverse complement strand
AGAGAAAGCCTTGGAATGATTCCAAGGCTTTTTTAGCTATCTATATATACAAGGAAAAAGTTGATAGAGTAGATGATTTTATTAGATACCCTTGTTTTGTAAAATATTAAACTATATGTTATTAAAGACAGATTGTATTGAGTACTGAATTATACAAAAATTACTAATGGATTGAGAATTTTGCATTTGATTATACTGTAGAGAATATTAGTCAAATAAAATTGTTTTATTTTCGCTAATGCATTTCTTATTATCATCCCAATAGTTAATACTTTCAAAGCTTCCTTTTCTTAAATAAAGGGGTAGCCTTTTTCTTATTTCATCTTGCATTGGTATTTTATCGATTTCTTTTAGATTCCACCATTTTGGCTCACCTTCATCAGATGTGCTTAGTTCACCAGTAAACTGAGTACATAAAAAGTCATAGAAGACAAATCTCTCATTACCAATTGAATTAGTAAAGCCTGAAATTCCTTTTAATTCAAGATTTAATGCGGTAAGTCCAGTTTCTTCCTTAAGTTCCCGTAATGCAGCTTCAAAAAAACTTTCAGGAAATTCAACTTTTCCACCCGGTGGAATCCAGCCAGGAAAATTATCGTGCTGTCTATTAAGTAATAAAATTTCTTGATTTTTCAAAACGCAAATGTTAACCCAGTTTTTGATTTTTTCAGTCATATTATTAGCCTCCAACAAGTATTTTTTCATATACAAGTCTATATGTCAAGAACTATAAGCTATTTATGATTGTGACAAATGTATCTCAGTCAAAGATTGATAATTTTCACGCAATAGCTGATTAACTCTCAGATATGACGATAAAATAATTTTTACAAGACTAGTTAACTTTATTATACTGTAATTTTATACTTTCGATATTGTACTTATCTAAGGTACTTTTTAATTTTTCTATAAAGTACTGTTGTTCTTTAGTAAATGGATTAGGTCTACTCAAAAAAACTCTTATTTTTTTATTATTCACGCCAGATTTCTCCTACCGATAACTATTTATTATCACTAGTATACCATAGTTTCTAATCTCCTATATGTTTCCAACAGTAACTTTTTATTGGGATGGATAAGATGAATACTTACTGGGAAAAACTCGGAATATCATTAACAGTTTAAACTTTTCTAATCTTTTGAATATTCATTGACTAGACTTATTTTTAGATGTATAATGAGCATGTAAAATATATCACAAAGAATAATATGTAAT
>NZ_JVSR01000029.1:0-17165 GCF_001069785.1 Streptococcus parasanguinis | reverse complement strand
GCACCAATCAAGTTGCTTTCATTATGGAAGCGAGCCGCTTGGATCGGCAAGGCCTCAAATTGTTTATGCCCTTTTTGAGAGAGCAGCTCATGGTATTGTCGACTGATCTCATCGATCAATAGTGGTTGACTACTAATGCCCCCGCCAATCGTCACTTTTTCAATCAGGAGCAATGATTGAAGATTAAAAATCAAAATTGCAATATCATGACAATATTCCTGAAACAAGGATATCAGCTCCTCATAGCCCCCTAGATCAAGAGCTTTGAAAACAGCTATACCATCTGCCTTTTCTAGGTTCAAGATGTGACTAGCTTTCTCAACAAATTGAACAGCAGAACCAGTGTTTTCCAAAAGATTGGAAATGCCTTGCAAAAAGAGTTCGCGATGAAAGCGGCGATTTTCTGGTGTTCTTTCTGCCTTATCAATAGACCGAATGTATTCTGTCAGTTGCCATCCTCTCAATAGGTCACCGTTAGAAAGAAGAGCGAGGCCGACTCCTGTCCCCAAGACCAAGGTCGCACCACATGGACAATCTTTTAGATTACCAAGCCTTGCTTCCGCTAGACCAGCGGCTTCTCCATCATTGAGAACAGTGACGGGTACTTGAAATGTTTGTTCGAGTCTACTTGCTAGAGGAATGCCTCGTAAATATGGAATGAGACCACCTCGAAAGACAAAGCCAAGGCTCTTTTGGATCTCACCGGGGCACGAAATGGCGATTCCCTCGATTTCTTCCCTTACAGGTGTAACGATTTCTTCTAATCCTTGCCAAAACTCCTCAATCGTAGATGGTGTTGGGATCTTGTCTGTACGGATCAATTGATAGTCTGCATCCATCAGACCGTACTTTATAAAGGTCCCTCCGATATCGATGGTAAATAGCATAACCTAATCCTCACACATTGATTTGACGGGTTCAAATGAACGCCGATGGATAGGAGTCACTCCCAGCTTGTGAAGGCCAGCCAGATGGTTAGCCGTCCCATAGCCAGCGTTCTGCGTAAAATCATAACCCGGATATTCGCAATCAAACTCTTCCATCATCTGATCCCGAGTCACCTTGGCTACGATGGATGCTGCAGCAATGGATAAGGAGTTAGCATCCCCTTTGATGATACTAGTTTGGGGAATAGGAAGATCCAACCTCATGGCATCAATCAAAAGATGCTGGGGTTGAGGCTCTAGCTGACCAATGGCCTCCATCATGGCTAGCTTCGTAGCTTCATAGATATTAACCTGATCAATCACGTGATTGTCCTTGACGCCGATTCCGATCGCAATGGCGTTTTGGAGCACAGCCTCATAGATTTCCTTGTGTTTGGATTTTGGAATCTTTTTACTATCGTTGAGCCCTGGAATCTTACAAGCTTTCGGCAAGATCACGGCAGCTGCAACAACTGGACCCGCTAATGGGCCACGTCCCACTTCATCCACTCCTGCAATAAGCTGAATCCCTTGAGTATAAAGTTCTTTTTCATAGGCCAGCATTCCTTCCAAACGTTCATCTTCATCTAAACGTTTTTGGATTTCTTTTTTTCGCTTTGCGATCGCTTGGATCACACCAGATCGGCTATCCTGTTCCAATTCAGTCAATAAAGGATCGTCTAACCGCTGAATGCTTGCCAATTGTTCTTTAATTTCCTTAATGGTTGCCATCAATTTCCCCTACACGATCCAGCGTATAGCGTCCCAATTTTCCATCGCGGACGTCTTTAACAAAGAGTTGGTAAAAACGGTCGTAATCTTCACGAAATCCTAATTTCTGGGTCATTTCCATAATGATTTCAGGAGCTTCTTGTTCCAGATCCATTTGTTTAAAACGTTCCTGCAAAACAGCTGGATAATGCTCTTTAAAATAGTTAAGGCCAAAGATGGTCACTTCATCCATTGGAAGCAACTGATCCTTTATCGCTCCTGTTAAGGCGAGCTTTAAAGCCACTTCTTCATCTTCAAACTTTGGCCAGAGAATCCCTGGGGTATCCAAGATTTCAAGGTCTTTATTGGTTTTCAACCATTGTTGCCCCTTGGTCACCCCTGGTTTATTTCCAACAACAGCAATCTTTTTCCCCGCTAAGCGGTTCATCAGAGTTGATTTCCCGGCATTAGGAATCCCGATAATCATGGTCCGAAGGGTTTCAATCTGAATCCCTCGTTCCTTCTGACGAGCAATTTTATCGGCCATCAAAGACTTAGCAGCATCTGTGACCTTCTTAACCGTAGATTGCTCTTTGGAGTTGATAGCCAAGGTTTTGATGCCTTGAGACTCAAAATAGTCCTGCCATTCTTTTGTTGCCACAGGATCTGCCAAGTCTACCTTGTTCAAAATCATTAATTTAGGCTTATCACCAACAATTTTGGTTAACATAGGATTTTGGCTTGATAGGGGCAAACGAGCATCTACCAGAACCGTCACAAAATCCACAAATTTTAAATTTTCTTGTACTTGTCTTCTAGCTTTGGACATGTGTCCAGGAAACCATTGTATAGTTGCCATGTTCTCCATTCCTTTCCAGTTCAATCTCTTCTATTATACCATGTTTTCTTGAATTCTCAGCCTTAAACGAGGATACAAAAAAATGAAGCTACCGAAGTAACTTCTATTTCATATTCTAGCGAATTTGCTCAAAATGCAAATGCACGGCGATATGATCACCATAGCCGCTCCGTTCCAAATCACGTTGCAAGCGATAAGAAATGTAGTGTTCTGCAATGGTAATATAACCTGCTCCCAACAAGCGTTGTTCCACTAATGATTGGATCATACTGATGGTTGCGCGTTCTACTTGGGCTTCATCCAAATCCATAGCAACTTTCTTGGTCACTTGAGCTAGGTTTTGTCGCAAATCATCTGTCAAAACATAGACAACTTGCGCAGCTTTCAAAATAGCTTGGTAAATTTTATCTGGGTTGAATTCAACCACTTCTCCACTACGTTTAATGACTTCCATCGGAGTCTCCTTTTTGTTTAAATTTTCATGAATACTTCATTTCCCTTAGAAAGAAATGAAGACCTACTACTTTATTATATAATTTTTTTGCCAAGAATCAAAGCTCTTTTCAGGACTTACTGTGCTTGATTGGATGAAAAAATCTAACGATCACTTTTTTCCATGACCACATCTTCTTTTTTATAGCTGTAGGTCAATCTCCAAAGATGGTCAGAGACATGATCCAAACGGAAGGTCTTCAAAATCTTCTTCAGAGGTAACTTCTCCATCTCTACTTTTCTAAGGAGTTCCACTAATAGTTCACCACCAGCATTGACAGCAATCAGCTGATCTTCGTCACTATCATATTGGAGAAGGATAGTTTTAGTCGGTTTATAGAGAACGTTATAGAGATTATAGGCTCTATCAATTTCAAAATGTTTATCCTTATCGGCTTCTCTTGAGTAGCGGTGTATTGTAAGAGGACCGATTTGAAAAGCCCCTGCTAAACTATAAATGAATCCTAAAGCTGCTATTGATTCCCAAAGAAGATTGAGTAGCTTGGAATCGAAGTCAAACATGAAATGAACGAGGAACAAAATAATTCCTGTACCAAATCCAATTAAAAGTAAGAGTGCACCGATGCATCCAGCTTTTTCACCTGTTTTAATGGTCGGTTTATCATAGATCATCACACCATCTAACTTTTCAAGGCTATGACGTTCTTTAAATTTTTCTAGTTCTGATTTCTCCGAATCCGTTTTTTCTAACTCTGTTTTCCCTATCTCTGACATACATTCCTCATGACAATTTTATTAATAATCCGGACGAAGAACTCCCGTAATGATCTCTTTAGATGCATGGTAATCCCCATCTACTACAACCTTGATGATGCGCTTCGCTTCTTCTGCTGGTGCTGGCACCAATGGCAAACGAGTTGGTCCTGCTTCAAAGCCCATATAGTTTAAGACAGCTTTGACAGGAGCTGGACTCGGATATGAGAAGAGAGCATTGACTTTAGGGATAAACTGACGTTGGATAGCCGCAGCCTTTTTAATATCGTTGTGCTCAATGGCTTGTAACATCTCATACATTTCATCTCCATTTGTATGAGAAGCCACCGAGATCACTCCATCAGCCCCAAGGTTCATCGCATGGAAAGCATCTCCATCTTCCCCTGTATAGACGAGAAATTCTTCTGGCTTGTGTTCAATTAAGTAGGCCATATTAGCAAGGGTTGTACACTCTTTGACCCCAATGATATTTGGGTGCTCTGCCAAACGAAGCATGGTTTCAGGCGTCATTTCCACGACCACGCGTCCAGGAATATTGTAGATAATAATCGGAAGATTAGATGCATCCGCAATCGCTTTAAAGTGTTGATACATTCCTTCTTGAGATGGTTTGTTGTAGTATGGGACGATAGCCAATCCTGCCGCAAAGCCACCAAAAGCATCCACTTCTTTAACGAACTCAATCGAGTCGCGGGTTTCATTGGTTCCGACACCAGCGATCAAAGGAACTCGACCATTGACAATCTTTTGAACGGCCGCAAAGAGTTGCAATTCCTCATCGTGGGTCAGAGTTGGACTTTCTGCAGTCGTTCCAGCTAAGAGAATCCCATCTGTATGATGAGCCAAGAGGTGCTCGATCAAGGCAGGAAGAGCATCAAAATTAATGGTTCCATCTTCATGGAAGGGGGTGATAAATGCGGTGATGATTTTACAATCTTTTAAATCATTATAAGACATAGAAAAACCTTTCTCTATATAAGAAAGAGGCTGGGGCTTGCTTGCCTTTGCCTCATGATCTGTTCATAAAACAAGTTGATTCGCTAAAAAGCTGAGGAAGAAATCAAACTCTTCGAGTTACTGATTTCTGTTTCGCTCCCTACTTCAACTCAAATTTCAATTCAGCTGTTGGACGTACGAGTCCACGTTCGTGAAGAGTTTCTGCGATTTGGACTGAGTTCCAAGCAGCTCCTTTAAGGAGGTTATCTGAAACAACCCACATGTGGATTCCTTTTTCAGCATCCAAGTCTTTACGAATCCGTCCAACGAAGGTATCGCGTGATCCGACCGCATTAACGGCTTGTGGGTAGATTTGGTGAGCAACATCATCTTCAAGGACTGCACCTGGGAATTCTGCAATAGCAGCTTTCACTTCGTCAATTGGTGCCACTTCTTTTGTTTCAATGTAGACTGACTCTGAGTGAGCTGACAAGACTGGAATCCGCACACAAGTTGCTGAAACGGCAATGCTATCATCTTCCATGATTTTCTTGGTTTCATTTGTCATCTTCATTTCTTCGTAAGTATAGTCATTTTCTGTGAAGACGTCGATTTGTGGAAGAGCGTTGAAAGCAATTGGGTAATGTTTTTTATCGCCACCACATGGCAAGATTTCGGCTTTGACATCACGTGGGTTGACCCCGTCATTCAAGACTTCTTTCAACTCACGTTGGGTTTCAAGAATAGCTCCCATACCAGCACCTGAAACAGCTTGGTAAGTAGACACGATGATACGGTCCAAGCCCCATTTTTGACGAACTGGCTCAAGAGCGACCATCATTTGAATGGTTGAACAGTTTGGACAAGAGATGATTCCGTTGTGAGCATCAAGAGCATGTGCATTCACTTCAGGAACAACCAATGGGACATCCGGATTTTGACGGAAATAAGAAGTGTTATCAACCACTACTGCGCCTGCTTTCACCGCATAAGGTGCATATTTGGCAGATGTTGAACCACCAGCTGAGAAAAGAGCAATATCAACCCCTTCAAAAGCATCTTCAGTCGTTTCTTCGATGGTCACGTCTTGCCCTTTAAATTGCAAGACTTTTCCTGCAGAACGTGCTGACGCAAGGTAGCGAATTTTATCGATTGGAAGAGTAGATTCTTCCAACATTTTGATCATTTGAGCACCAACGGCACCTGTAGCACCGACAACAGCAACTGTGTATCCCATAGTAAATCCTCTTTCAAAATTTTCTAAAAATTGAGTATTTGTACTATTATACAATTTTTTGGCATAAATGAAAAGTACCAACAGTAGGAAAAAATCCTGATTCTAAGACCAGGATTGTTGATGGTTATTTATAATAAATAGCTCTTTAGTTCAGGTCATAGTTCAAGTCACTTAAATCTTTCTTACCTTGTGTTTCTTCAGCAAGAAATGGAACTTGATGGATCCCCTTTACACCTGCTACGATAGACGCTGGAAATGAAACAATTTCTTGATTGATGTGGCTGACATTACTGTTGACAATTCGCTTCGCTGCAGCAAGATCTTCATTTTCGTCAGCAATTTCCTTTTGCAAGGCCAAGAATTGGTTAGAAGACAAGAGCTCTGGATAGTTTTCAGCAACTGCACGAATTTGTGCCAAGACATCATTTTGATTGGTAATGACTTGGTTGGATTCTTGAATAGTTGCTCCTTGGCGTAAAGCAACTAAATCAGTGAAAATCTCTTGCTCATGTTTGGCATAAGCTTTGGCTACTTTTAGCATTTCCGAAATGGTATCATAGCGTTTTACGAGAACGATATCGACCGTTCTCTTTGATTCTTCAATGGTCACTAGATAGCGATTGAGACGATTTCCTACACTAATAAACCAAATAGCCAATAGGGCAACAAATATGATTAAGCCGATAATGAGATTCATGATGCTTCTCCTTCAAAAATTGCTGTTATTTCTTTAATTAAAGCTAGTTCTCTGCATAATTTATGATATTCAGATACCAAAGATAGTTGATCAATATCTTCTGGTTTTTGGGGCGTCGGAAAGATATAGCTATCGGTATACAAAGAAATAAATAGTTTCTTGTCTTTCAAAAATACACACATGGCATTTTGAGAAATTTGTCGATCAAACCATTCCAACATCTTAGGGGTGAGAAATTTACGAGCAGACAGTTCATCCGTGCAGTAGATATTGTAATTTTCGTTATTGCGAATATCCTCGGTTTCAATCTGAACTTCATCTCCTCTGGCTCCAGGATAAACCCCATTCACCTCCCTCTTAAAAAGAAATGATTTCTTGGTCGGAACCACCCGAAGATGACCAGAGAAATTAATCGGTAGACATAAAGAGAACACTTGTCCAAGGAAATCTGTAACTTCCACATGTTCCGTCCTCGTATGTCCATTAGATGTCCGGTAACGAGTCTCCGTATGATGAGCATAGAGATTTGACACCGTTAGCTCTTTGTCATCATGAAACGATAGTTCTTTGAAACATAGAAAATCAGTCGACCGAGGACATAAATGCGAAAGAGCTTCAGAAGGTATGGAACCGTCCTCTTTGATCGAAGCCTTAGGAAAAACTTCCTTTAATACAGGCGACAGGATATCATCAAGATAGATCTCATCGTTCGAACGAATTCGATCCCCAAACAAGGCTTTTCGTTTTTTATATTGTGGCCAATAATACAAACCAACAACTAAAAGGATCAAAGGAATAGCTGCAAAACGCAATAAAATGAGAGACAATATGGCACAAATAATACCAAAAGATCGCAAAACATTCCATTGAAGATTGTTCTTCATCTGTTCTCGGATCAATCCGATTGCATCCTGAAATGGTTTGGAGTTTTCAAGATCCTCAATTTTCTGCGAATAGTCTGTAGATGCTGAATCATTAGAATGATAGAAATCTCCCAATCAACTCCACTCCTTTCTGACACGAGGCACTTTACTATATTATAACACCAACATAACTTTGTAGCAACTGTATTATAATAGTTTCGGTCCTTTGAAGGTACAAAAAAATCCTGATCCGAAGACCAGGATTTGAGGCACCTTTCGGTGAGAACAGCCGGTTCACACAACTGTTCAAGGTCCGCTCCTGCGTTACAATTGAATGTAGACCTCCTCAGCGCAAAAGGCTCCTAAGAGCCAATCGACTCATCGCATAAATCTAGTTTACCATGAACATCCACAAACTGTCAAGAAGGTAGGTACTTGCTTCCTTCTCGAATACTCAAAGGAGATAACTGCTCTCGATAGCGGTCGATAAAGGCCCCTACCCAATCCGGATTAACCTTGGAATAATTGCGTAAGCTCCAGCCGATTGCCTTATTTATAAAGAACTCGCTTTGACCTAGATTACTGAGGATCACTTTTTCTAACAAATCCGTATCTGTTTTTTCTTTCCTCATAAGCTGGTGATCAATGGCAATCCGCCTCAACCAAAAGTCCTGATCCTTACTCCAATCCAGCATAACCTGCTTGGTTTCTGGATAGTGAAAAGTAATCTCTCCGATGATAAGGTCCAATTGATCTATACTGTCCCACCATGATTTGGTTTGAGCCAATTCCTTTAGCTTTAGAAAATCTTCAGGTCTAAGCTCTTTCTTCTTTTTATCCAGATAATCCTTAGCAATATATTGAAACTCACGGTAAGGTTGCTGCCAACACTCTTCCACAAAAGCCCAATCAATTGGATTCTTTATGAAAAGCTTAAAAAAATCTCTTTCAATCTTTTTGAGAATTGGTTTTTGAACGCCAAGAAAGCTGAATTTATTTTTCATATAAGCTTCCATTGCTGGGACTTTCTCTGGATCAGCTTGGTCTTCTAACAATTTCAAAAGAATTTTTGTATCCATATGATTCCTCCTTTTTTACATCAAAGGTCCAATCAAAGAAAAGAGATAACCACCTAGACGATGTGCTATAGGCATTTTTGACAAACTTTCCAATGTTACTTCCTCCGAGAGAGACTGGGTTCTCTCAAAATCTTGTTCAATGTTAAGCACTTCCGGATTCTTATAAAGATATACGCCATCTTCAAAATTTTGATAAAGACTTCGGTAGTCTGTATTAATGGTTCCTACCACAGCTTGTTGGCTATCAGAAACATATACTTTAGCATGGACAAAGCCTGGGCTATAACGGAAAATACGGACGCCAGCATCCAAGAGGGCTTTAAAATAGGTCGTCGCAATATCAAAGGCATACTGTTTATCTGGAATCCCTGGCATAATGATACGAACATCCACACCTCGTTTGGCCGCGAAAGTCATAGCTCTAACCAATTCGTCATCCAAGATCAAATAAGGGGTCATGATGTGAACATAATCGGTCGATGTATTCAGTAAATGAAGATAAACATCCTCAGCCAATTTGTGATAGGTCAATGGTGAATTGCCATAAGGGAGTACAAAGCCCTGACTCTTTCTTTGTTGAGGTTTTTCTTGTAGATAGCGCTCCATATCCCTTTTATCTTCTATTCCAGTCACTGTCCACATGGTCAAAAAGAGAGCTTTTAGCGTTTGAACTGCTGAACCATCTAATCGAAGGGCCGTATCCTTCCAATGACCAAAGCGTTCTCGTTTATTGACATACTCATCAGCGATATTAACGCCACCAGTATAAGCAACTTGACCATCAATCACTGTAATCTTTCGATGGTCTCGGTAATTGTAATAGGTTGATAGAATGGGCTTGACTGGTGAGAAGGCCTGAGCTTTAATCCCAACCTTGTGCAAGCGCTCGATATAATCATAGGACAAGGTAGTCATCTCATTCATCCCATCAAACATGACACGAACATCCAGACCTGCCTTGGCCTTCTCCTCTAAAATGGCTAAAATCTCACCCCACATGATCCCTTCGTCAATAATGAAATATTCCATGAAGATATAACGCTCCGCCTTTTTCAAATCCTCCAACAAGGCTGGAAGCATGTCATCTCCAAGTGGAAAATAGGTAACCTCTGTGTTGCTGTAGATAGGAAACTGTGCTGGACTATGCTCCAAAAAATATGCTAATTTCTGTAATTGGCGATCACTTTGGGATAAATAATCAGCAACTCCTGGATCGGTGCTTAGATAATCGGATGCCTGCACTGTAGCATCCTCAAGCCGCTTCTTCAAGCGTCTCACACCCAAATCAGCTAACGAAAAGTAAAGCAGAGCCGTCCCAAAAATTGGAAAGAGGGCAATGATAATCACCCAGGACAGTTTGGAACGAGAATCCATGGAACGATTGAGCAAGTAAAAGAAGGTAAAGACACTCAACAAGTGTTCCCATAAGATAATGGATGGGAAATGCTCTTGTAGGCTGAGATATGAAAAGACAAGAAAGGCCAATTCCAGTAAGAAGAACAGGAGAATGGGAACCTTTCGGTTAAGTAGAATTTTAGCCCATCTTGAGGGCTTTTGAGGTAACAGTCTAGCACATTGTTCTTGAGTCATAAAAGCTCCTTTCATGTAGGGGAGATCATCACAACTTTCCGGTCTCTTTCAGTAATTTTATTAGTATCATTTTAGCCTATGAAAAAGTCAGGGATAATTAGCTATTGCAATTTACAAATGTCGTGATTTCTACCGTATTTTCCTAACAGGACCGTCTATGGTCTTTTGCATCCATAAGATATCGTGCCATTTGTTGAACTTATAGCCAATCTTTGGGAAATGAGCGACTTGAACATAGCCCCGCTTTTCATGCATGGAGATGCTGGCTTCGTTAGGGACTGCAATGCAGGCCAGAAAACGTAAGTAACCTCGTGCTTGTAACTCTTCTTCTAAGGCATTATAAAGGGCTGATCCAATCCCTTGTCCACGCGCTTCTTTTGCTACATAAATAGACAATTCAGTGGTCCAATCATAGGCAGCGCGTGCATAATAGGTCGAGGCATAGGCATACCCCACAACTTTCCCATCCACTTCTGCGACCAAATAAGGAAATTGGGTCAGCGTTTTTGTGATGCGGCTTTCAAACTCCTGGACAGTCGGTACATCAACCTCAAAGGTAATGGCTGTCTCTGTTACATAAGGTTGGTAAATCGCTCGGATAGCTGCTGCATCGCTGAGCTGAACGGGTCGAATCATCATGGAGGCCTCCTCATTAGATTATACCTAGTATACCGATATGCCTCCTCACTGTCAATGAAAGTCTAGCAGCAAGCAAAAAATCCTGGAATTATATCCAGGATTTCCATCCTTCTTAAACTGTTTGACTTAACCCCATCATCCGATAAAGGAATAAAGCACTCGGAGCTTTCAAAAAGCTCTTTTGCTTGGAATTTGTTGCTTTTAAGACATAGTTAGGTTTGACTGTTTTAGTGACTGTCTTTGCTTGTTTAAGATTCAGACCGGTTTGTTTTTTAGATGGTTGAAGGGAAGCTTTCACTGCGCTTACTTGAAGGGGTTTTTCTTTCACTTTCAAGGCTTGTCCAGCTGATTTTGAAGTAGAGGCAGATAATCCTGCTTGAGCTGGATGAGAGAGTTGACTCATGGTTTGATTGTTACTGACTTCGACATGGTTTAGGATACCTCCATTTGGATTGAGGTGATCAGTCACACCTGTATCAAATGGCGCTACAAATACATTGTCCTCAATGGTGACATTTTTAATATCTCCATAGCGCGTTTCAACATCAATCGATCCACGATGCTTGTTGTAGATATCACTCTTCGTCCCTGTACGCTCCAAGAGATTGTGGTGAACCCGAATTCCTTCTTCATTTAGATCAAAGTTATGGCCCTTAAAGACAGTCGTCAAGCGAATTCCGGCATCACCGATATTGTCTTTAATCCGATTGTAGGCGATCTCATGGCCTTTTCCACCAAAGATCCCAACACCACCAGCACGCCAACCAAGTTCAATCGTATTGTGCAAGAATTTATTGTTTTCTGCTACTGCTGATTCTGTTCCATCCGCAATACTTGACCAGCTGGCTAGTCCGTCATCTCCATTCCCACGGATACTAGAATTGCGGACAATCGAATTCTTAGTCCCTTGGGCAAAGTTGACTCCGTCAGCCAGGTTATTGCGCAAACGGACATTTTCTACTACTAGACCATCTGTGTACTTCATATCATTTTTTCCAGCATAATCGCCAATCCACATGCCGACTTCAAAATGTTCGGCCCAAATATCGTGAATATGAGAGTTCTTCCCTGGCGTTCCAGAAATGGCCTTGTACTGAGCATTTTCACCATAGCGTGAACGAAGGTTGGAGGACAGATAGACATCGCTAAATTCAACATGGTTGTCTTGGTGAAGGAAGTCAAATCCACCGCCACCAGCTTGGTCACTAGTAAAATGCAGTTGGGTATGCCAGATACCAGCCCCTGAAATCTTCATATCAGAAGCATCGATACCGACTTTTCGATTGAGATTAAATCGCCCAGCTGGGATATAGACATTCTTTCCGGTTTGTTTAGCTTCATAAATCGCATCATAGAGGGCCTTGCTGTCATCAGTATCGTCGTTTGGCGTAGCTCCTTTAGAAACAATATTGATAGCATTGTCCCCTTGAGCAATCGGGTCTGGAGCTTGCTCGAATTCCACAAAGTCAAGGCCATAATGGACGTCGTCTGACTTGTTTTTCACCAGTGAAACCACATCTCCTTTTTGAAGCTGAACTCCTGGAAGTAGGCTGTGTACTTCATCAAATTGGAACCGAGCGAGTGTATCCGCCTGTGCACTATCGTGTACACCTTTGTCATTCAAGTACTGCCAGTTAGACGTAGATGAAAGATCCAATTGTTGAACACTGTGACCATTCACCTGTACCTCGAGTTGTCCACTGGCTCCATCTGGTACCGTGTAGCGTACGGTTAAAGCATTGGCTGGTTCATTGACCTTAAAGGAAACACCATCTCCCTTTTCTTTTAAAGCGACATAAGTCTGATCAGAAGCTTCAATAGCTGTTGAGTGACTGTCTTGAGACTGCTCTACCTCTGCCTTTCCAAGGAGGTTTCCTTTGTCTGCTTCATAACGGGTGTAAGGCATAGATGCTCCATATTGACTGGTATCTACTTGAGAGCTTTCGGGATCAGAAGTTGTCGCTTCTTGCCCTTGTGTTTGGACTTGTGCCTGCTCTCAAACTTGATCAGCTGCCACAGATTTTCCAGTCAAAAAACAAGCCCCCATGATCGCAATTACGACAGAAAAGACTCCAAGCTTAGACTTGCGAATGCCAAAAATGATATCTTTGTTTAAATGATACATCACATATTTCTCCTTTTATTTTTTACAACGATTCTATCCTAATAAAAATTATCATGACAAACAAGGTGAATTGTGTGAATATTCTGTATCAATTTGTTGCAGAAATATTAACCTTTTTATGTAGTAATAAAAGTGAGTAAGAAAAAAGAGGCTGAGAATGCTTTCTCAAACCTCTTTTGATGGCACGCGCTTATTCCGCTTTTTTATTTGAAAATTGGCTATTGTAGAGCTCATAGTAGAACCCTTTATCTGCTAACAAGGATTGGTGATTTCCTTGCTCGATGATTTGGCCATCTTTGAGGACAAGGATTTTATCTGCTTCTTGAATGGTAGACAAGCGGTGAGCAATAACAAAGCTAGTCCGCCCTTTCATCAAATTCTTCATCGCTTTTTGAATCAAGAGCTCTAAACGCGTATCGACAGAAGACGTCGCTTCATCCAAAATCAAGATTTTAGGATCCGCTAGGAGTGCACGCGCAATGGTTAGGAGTTGCTTTTGCCCTAGAGAAATATTGCTAGACTCCTGGTTCATTTCCATATTATAACCACCAGGAAGTGTCCTGATAAAGTGATCGACATTGGCTGCCTTTGCAGCTTCTACAATTTCTTCATCCGTTGCCTCGAGATTACCAAAGCGAAGGTTTTCTTTGATGGTTCCTTCATATAACCAAGCATCCTGAAGCACCATTCCGAATTGTTTGCGGTAATCTTGGCGTGACAGATGGCGAATATCATGACCATCCACCGTGATGGAGCCTGCAGTCACATCGTAAAAGCGCATCAGCAAATTAATCAGGGTTGTTTTCCCTGCTCCGGTCGGTCCGACAATGGCCACCATTTCACCTGGTTTGACTTCAAGGTTGAAATCACGAATCAAGGGTTTGTCCGCTACATATTGGAAATCAACGTTTTTAAAGCTGACTTGCCCTGTCAAGTCTCCAGAGAGGGTTTCTGTCACATCTGCTACTTCATCTGGCTCATCCATGACTTGGAAAATCCGATCTAGAGACGACTTAGCACTTTGTAGCTGCCCTGCCAATTGGGTTAAGTTTTGAATCGGTTGGTTGATCTGCCAAACATATTGAACGAAGGCCTGCATATTCCCGACAGTCAAACGACCTGCTAACACTTGCAAGCCACCAAACAAAGCGATAACGAGATAAGTCAAATCTGAAATCCCATTTAAAATCGGCATCATTAAGCCAGAAATGAAATTAGCCTTGAAACCTACCTTTTGAAGGTGATGGGTAATATCATGAAACTCTTCCTGGGAAGATTTTTCCCGAACGTACAGCTTAAGGACATTAAAGCCTGTTAAATTTTCTTGCACAAAGCCGTTCATGGCTCCCAAAACATCTGCCTGCTCTTTAAAGTAAGGCTGAGATTTTTTCATGATAAATCGAGCACTGAAATAAGTGATCGGAATGGACAAGATGACTACTAGCCCCAGCTGGATGTTTAAGTATAAGACCATGCTGATAACAAAGAGCAAGGTAAAGATGGCGTTAACGATTTGTAAGAAGGACTGTTGCAAGGCGTTCGAGACGGTTTCGACATCGCTAGTAAAACGTCCTAGTAAATCTCCAAACTGATGCCGGTCAAAATAAGAAACGGGAATGTGGTTGATTTTATGAGACAAATCATTTCGCATGTCCTGAACGGTCTTTTGAACAGCATTGGTCATGAAATAGTTGGAATAATAAGATCCCAACTCATAGAGGACCCCACGGAATAGATAGAGCGTCATAATGATCGCGATATAGGATGTATTAAGACCAGCCCCTGGAAGGCCTTTTGCCATATCCATGAGATTTTTTGTCAACTCCGTAATGGCAAGTCCCAAAACAAAGGGTTCGACAACACTCATGACGACACTCAGGATTTTTAAGAAAATGGACAAGCAAACTTCCAAGCGATAGGCTCTCAAGTAAGTCCATAGTCTACTAAAACTGTTTTGTTCTTGTTTCATCTGCTTCTCCTTTCTATTCCTCTGTTAATGATGGACTGTCAAGCTGGGAATTGGCAATTTCACGATAGATCTCATTGCTTTCCATCAATTCATCGTGAGTACCTCGACCGACGATTTCCCCTTGGTCCAAGACAATAATTTGATCCGCATCCATAATGGTTCCCACACGTTGCGCTACGATCAAGACGGTCGCATCTCCTGTAACTTCTTTGAGACGCTTCCGCAAAGTGGCATCCGTCTTGTAGTCCAAAGCAGAGAAGGAATCATCGAAAATAAAGATATCCGGATCTTTGACAACGGCACGAGCGATAGACAAGCGTTGTTTTTGACCACCTGAAAGGTTGCTACCACCTTCTGCCAAATGGGTATCAAAGCGTTCCTCACGGCTGTCGATAAATTCCTTGGCTTGGGAAATTTCAGCCGCTTGTTCTAGCTCTTGTACAGAGGCATCTTCTTTCCCATAACGAAGGTTCTCAGCAATGGTTCCCGTAAAGAGCAAGGCCTTTTGTGGAATAAAACCAATCTTTTGGCGAAGGGCTTTCAGATTGTAGTCACGGACATCCACACCATCGACCAAAATCTTCCCTAGGGTGACATCATAGAATCGAGGAATCAACTGCACAAGTGAAGATTTCCCAGAACCGGTCGAGCCGATAAAGGCAATGGTTTCGCCAGGTTTGGCTTGAAAGGAAATATTATGGAGAACTGGACTCTCCGTCTCACCTGGATAAGCAAAGGTGACATTGTCAAATTCCAAATAGCCACGAGATGCTGTTTCTGTTATCCCATTCTCATTTGGATCAATCGAAATGGGCATGTCCATGATTTCCTTGAGCCGACGGCTAGAGACCGCAGTACGAGGATACATGGTAAAGAGATTGGCTAAAAAGAGGAAAGATAAGAGCGCGTGAAAGCTATACTCAATAAAGGCAACCAGATCCCCAATTTTCAAACTACCGTCATGAAGAGGATCCAAAGCAAACCAGACAATCGCCACAATCATAGCAATGATGATCTGCACAAATAGAGGTTCTGTCAAACCAGTTAGTTTGAACAATTTATTCGAGTTTTCTGCGTAGACTTCATTTTCAGCCGCAAATTTATCCTCTTGGAATTCTTCGCGGGCAAAGGCACGAATCACTCGGAGACCTGTCAAATTTTCACGCGCAAACTGATTGAGATGGTCAAGGGTCTTTTGTTGCTTCTCAGAAAGTGGACGTGTCTTGACTGCTACATACCAGACAACGACAGCAAGAAATGGTACAGATACTGCTACAATCCATGCTAGAGAAGGACTGGTTGTCAGAATCAAGAGAACGCTGGAAACCATCATCAAGGGTGTGATGACGCCCATCTTCAACATAGAATCCGCAAACTGCATCAAAACAAAGGCATCCGATGTCAAGCGGGTCACCAATGAGGATACCCCGATTTGTTCATACTCACGATGCGAATACTCCTGCAACTTGGCATAGAGGTCATTGCGCATATCACGTACCATGGTCGTTGTTATCTGACCAACCGCGTAAGACAAGATAATCCGCCCCACAATCCCAAGCAAAATGATCGCAAACATGGCCCAGCCCCAGAAATACAGCCGATCCACATCACGCGGGTTAATCCCCTCATCAATCATGCGAGCTAGAATCGTTGGCAAGCCCAAATTGACAATAACAAACAGGACTGCTGAAAATAGATTCAGAGCTAGCCACTTGGGATACTTTTTCAAGTAAGACCAAATATAAAGCATAGATGATTCTCCTTTTCCATAAATAATAACCTTGATCACACAGAAAAGAGGGAGCGAGACGAAATCATTTTCAAAGAAAATCATTCCTGCCCCAGTCCCATCTGTAGTCTCATTCATTATACCAAACCAGTCATAAAAGTAAAGCAAAAAAGCAGGTTTCCCTGCTCTTCAGTTGCTTTATTTCGTGCGTTTGAATTTAGCATTTTTAAGAATCATAAGATCCCCTTGGTTGCTATTACTTAACTTAGAAAGATCAAATGTCAAATAGTCACCATCGACCTTGTATGTAATCTTTTCTCCACTACCATCTTTTGACGCGATTGTTTTCTCTTTTTGATCGATTTTGACTTCATAAGATCGCTCATTCTTTTGACCAGCGACTTCACCCGCGATGCTGAGGGTTCCTTTTGAATCTTTGATCTTAATGGAAACTTCAAAATTAATAACATCTCCAATAGACTCTAATTGACTACCTGATAAGCCTTGCTCCTCAAGAATTTTCTTGAGTTCAGTTTTTGATGGTTTGTAGACATAAGTCCCGTTATCACTTTTGGCAC
>NZ_JVSR01000028.1:0-64197 GCF_001069785.1 Streptococcus parasanguinis | reverse complement strand
AAATCGAATTCTAACGAATTACCGATTTCTGTCCCACTCTCTTTATTTTAAAGATGATACAAATCTTCTACAATGGCGGCTACTTTTTTAATATCTCCCAACATCCCCCGCATTTCAAAATCGGCTAACTTAGGGAAACCAAAGCGTTGGCTGTACTGCTTAGCGGTTAAACAATATTGATTGTTAAAATTCCGATTGCCTGATCCAACCACTCCTAAGCACTTGCTGGCGTTATCTCCGTAAGCAATAAAATCCGCAACATCTGTCGTCAAAATTTCCACATCGCCGTTGTCAACACCATTTCCACCCTCCAAATAGGTTGGCAAAAAAGTGATAAAAGGGTTGGTCATTTCAAAGAAGGGCTGGCCCTCTTTGACCAGGTCTTTCACATGCACTTTCTCGATTTCAAGTCCGGGATGAGCTTCCAGCAAATAGTCACTTAAGCGACGGACAAAACTCTCTGTATTTCCACTCAGACTAATATAAACAAAGGATACTTTCATCTTTTTTCTCCAATCAAGAAGCTCTCTTATCCTCTAAGAGAGCTCCATTCAAACTTATCTATTATGCCGCTTGAGCTTTTCTCAAACGCAAGGTTTTATACAAAACAATTCCAAGGAAGAGAAGAGATAAAGCAGTCAAGAGTAACAAAGCAATGGATGAAGATGCCAAATATCGTTGGCGAAGGGACGGGTTTGAAAAACTAGCTAATAGTGGACGCCCTGCAAAATAATTATAGCAAGAGAAGGCTTGACTTAATAAAATCTGCCCCATGTAAGTATAATGGGCTGTTAACAGATCCTGCTTCATAAAGAGGAAATAGAAAGTTGCAAGCAAAGCAATCAGAATCAGGGAAACAAATAAAAAGGTTAGTGGAGACTGATTGAGTTGGGCCGATTTCTCATAATATGTCACGTAGTCAGCCTTGTCTTGAGCCGTTGTTAAACCAAGTTGTTTCGCAAAATCATCTGTCAGCTCAAAACTCTTTGAAGCTCCAAAGGTTGAGACAGCTGATGTTAGGGTTCCAACCGTAGAGAAAAATAACAGGATGTAAAGATAGATAGGTTTCTTTTTCATACAAACTCCTTTTCATTTCTTACACCCTATTATATCGCGATACAGATAGAAAGGCAAGCACCTCAAAACCGTGGAAGCACTTGCCTGATCACTGATACGTTCAAATGAAATTCATTTGGAAAATAATGGGTGCAAAAGATGAAAAAGATATCACAACTGTATGATTAGAGATCTAACGAAGTCCGATAAACTTTCATTCGAACAGAACTAGTATAGCGGATTTCCCTCTATTTTAGTCCTTTATTTGTATTCTGCTTGATTTCAACACCATTTAGTCTTTGAAACCCATTTCTGTTCCTTATCCATAAACTATTCTGTCCTTTTTCGCAACTATTTGGTCATCACTCCATCAAAAAAGCCAGAAGGACTTGCCTTCTGACTTTTTTTATTTAGATGAATGAACGAAAGAAATAAGAATTAATCTTCTTTTTTCTTGCGAGCAAGACCCAATCCAAGCAATCCAGCCATCGCACCTGCAAGAACAGCTGCAGCTGAGCTTTCTGTACCTGTATTTGGAAGCGCAGGTGTTTGTGGTTGCGCAGGTTGTACAGGTTGTTCCGGAACTTCAGGAGTTGGTTCGGTTGGAACCTCTGGAGTTGGTGGAACGATTGGTGTAGGTGGAACAATTGGTGTTGGTGGGTTGTATGGAGTTGGTGGAGTTGGAGGAACTGGTGTTGGTGGGGTTGGAATATCTGTTTCCGTTACCACTTTATTCTTATGCCATTTCACTTCAGCTTTTTCCGGTTTCACCGGATTTGGAACGACTTCCGGAGTTGGTGGAGTTGGAGCCTTTGGTGGAGTTGGAGCTTTTGGTTCCTCCACATCGACCGTAATCACAGTGTAGTTAGGTGCTGTTGGCGGAGTTGGTGATTTAGGTTCTTCTGGTTTCGTTGGCTCTGCAGGTAGATTTTCCACTGTAATCGTTGGTGGTGTTGGTGCCTTAGGTTCTGTTGGTTTTGTTGGCTCTTTTGGCGCTTCACCTGGATTTTTTGGAATACCAACATTTGAGTTAATCGCAAACCAGTAAACCGTTGGCTGACCAGCAGCATTAGCTCCATTGGCCGTAAATACCAAGTGACCATCAGACATCTTCAAGCCTGCCCCACCATAATAGAGGTATGGAGAAGATGGATTGTCCCAACCTTCAAGAGTCGTTGAAGATTCACCATTAAAGATTGATCCGTGTTCAATGTATTGGTTATCTTTAAATGATGTTACCTCTTTTGTAGCAGAATCATAAGTAACACTTGAATTTGGAATTGGAATGTATTTATTATTCCCAACATTTACAGATTCTTGGTGCTCTACATTTTCAAATTTCTTCTTAGGCGTGAAGATGATCCGTCCTGAAGTTGGATCAATCGTATAAGAACCGATCACATCATCTTTACCATCTAATGTGAATTCATCTGTTCCGATATCATGACCATTCCCAGCTCCTGAAGCATTAACAGATGTTGCATCAATCACAGTTTCTTCACTAACTGCAAATTCGCTGCCATTCCATGTTGCGTTTTGAGCCACAATCTTAATCGGATTTTCAGCAGAGATAGTGACGTCCGCAGTACCAAAGTCAGCTGTTCCATTTTTAACTACAACAGCATTGTTTTCAATGCTCATTGATGAACCATCTGCATATGGGTTCCAAGTTCCACGAACGGTGTTGCCATTTTTATCTTTAGCTTCTACTGTAAGGGCACGAGGTTTATCCCCACTATCTACATAGGAAGCACCCGTCCAGTGGTTAAGGGAGTTCAAAGCGACAATCGCATTGTGCTGTGTCAAATCAAACTTATTGCCATCACCATCATAGAATTCAACATCTACAGCAACTTTAACTGGTTTATTTTGGTCTGTTGAAGCACCGACTGTCATAGTAACAGTTGGGTCCGCACTAATAGCTGCAATTCCTTTGCCATCATTTGATGGGAGACTTAGAATCTCATAACGGTAAATCACGCGCTTGATTGGATGCATATCCTTTTTATTTTCACGCATGCTGGACTGATTCAAATTGTCATAGGTTACAACAAATTTGTCACCTTCTTTAATTTGAATAAATTCAGTTTCATTATTGGCCCAAGGACTAGTTGCTACAATATCTGAAGCTTCCAATTTATTGGAATCATACTGATGCACATTGCTGGTATTCAAACGAGCTTGGGCATCACGAGTGAGATAAGTACTGATACCATCAATGGTATGAGTAGCTCCACCTTCACGTTGGAAGGTCAAATCTTGAACAGTTTCAACATCTTTTAGATCTTGGAAACCATTATCATTCATGTATTTATCATAGGCTGCTTTAGCATCTTTGTACTGTGCCAAAGCTGTTTGATATTCAGCAAGTTTTGTTTGATAAGTAGCAAAATCTTTGCCGTATTGCTCTAGGTCTACATTGTATTTTGCAAGCTCAACTTCATACTTAGCTTTAGCAGCATCTTCTTCTGCTTTCTTAGCAACTAACTTACCATAAGCTTCTTTATCTTTATCGTATTGAGCTTTCTTAGCTTGGTATTCTTGTAAATCTTTGTCATATTGCGCTTTAGCTGTATTGTAAACAGCCATTTCTGCTTCATACTTAGCTTTAGCTTCAGCATTGGCCTTATCCGCTGCTGCTTTTTCTGCTAGTTTAGCATCGTAAGCTACTTTTTTCTGATTGTATGCTGCTAAGGCTGCTTTATAAGCTGCTTGTTGGGAATTGTAGTCTTCTACTTGTTTCTTGTAAGCTGCTTCTGCTTCTGCATTTCTCTTTTCAATCAATGTGATTTCTTGAGATTTTGCTTCATACTCAGCTTTGGCCTTTTTGTAGTTTTCAACGACTGTGTTGATTTCAGCTGTTTGAGCTTTGTTATCCGCTTCTGCTGCTGCGATAGATGGTTGGACTTTTTCAGCTTCTTCTGTAACGGTCACACCTTCTGTGGCTGCATCAGCTTTTGCTTTTTCAAGTTCTGGTGATTCTACATAAGTCGTCGTAACTGTTTTATTTCCTTCTGTCACAGTTGTAGATGTCAACTTAGAACTTGTTGCAACAGCTGCATCGCTTGTTGCTATATCCGTAGTAGTCACTTCAGTTGCAGGCGCTGTTGCCTCATCTGCTTTCACTTCTGCTCCATAGGTATTAACAGTAGCCAATCCAGCGATGGCCAATGAAACAACACCGACTGATAACTTACGAATTGAAAATTTTTCCTGCTTCGAAACATGTTCACGATAGCTTTTCATTTTCAAAACTCTCCTTTTTTGTTTAAAAAAATCTCACTGTAGAGGCAAAAATATGCTACTTTCAGTTAACTCCATTGTATCACAATCAACCATTTTTATTTATTTGTCAATTTAATTTTTTATTTTACTTTAAATATATAACAACTTGAATCCCCAAACCTTCCTTGCCTTCCCCATCTTTTGGTTGAAAATATATGCAAACACCTTTGAAAAAAACCTTTATTTTCAATGGTTTTTAAGACGCTTTCTCTTTTTATAAATTTCACCGGAAGGCTTTTTTAGGAGAATTATTTTTTTATACCAATAAATTAGATTTGAAGGCTGAAAGAAAAAATTATGTAATTTTTTCCCTTTGGGGGGTTACAAAATTCAAAAAAACAACACTTTTTGCAGACTGTCCATTCCCTAAACTAGCTCCATTTCTTTTCCAAAATAAGAAGTAATGAAAAAGACCAAGGTCTTATGGACCTTGGTCTAACAACTAATGATTAGTTTAAGTGCCAGATATCTTCATTGTACTGAGCGATCGTACGGTCAGATGAGAAGAATCCTGCTTTAGCAATGTTTACGATCACTTGATCCAACCATGCATCACGGTCTTCGTAGTCAGCCAACATACGTTCTTTGGTGACAATGTAGTCTTCCAAGTCAAGAAGAGTCATGAACCAGTCTTTGTTGATCAATTCCTTGTGAAGACGAGTCAAGCGTTCCTTGTTACCAACTGCAAGAACGGCATCGCTGATAATGAAGTCTACCAATGGTTTGATAGCTTCACGTTCATAGAAGTCCGCTGATTTGTATGCTGATTTCTCATATAGATCGATTACAGTTTCTGAATCTTCACCGAAGATGTAGATGTTGTCACGTCCAACCAATTCAGCGATTTCCACGTTGGCTCCATCCATCGTACCAAGTGTCAATGCACCATTCAACATGAATTTCATGTTACCAGTACCTGAAGCTTCTTTCGAAGCAAGAGAGATTTGCTCAGAAATATCGCTAGCTGGGATCAAGTAGCTTGCAGCAGTTACGTTGTAGTTTTCAACCATCACCACTTGCAAGTGTGGAGCTACTGCTGGATCGTTTGCAATCACTTCAGACAAGCAAAGGATCAAGTGGATGATATCTTGTGCAATGGTGTAGGCAGGAGCTGCTTTACCACCAAAGAGAACAGTGATTGGGCGAGCAGGGATATTTCCAGCTTTGATGTCCAAGTATTTGTGGATCACATACAAAGCGTTCATTTGTTGACGTTTGTATTCGTGGAGACGTTTGATTTGGGTATCAAAGATAGAGTTAGGATTGATTTCCACACCTTGATGGTCTTTCAAGAAACGAGCCAATTTCCGTTTGTTGTGAGACTTGATGTTTTCCAATTTTGCTTTGACTGCATCTTTATCTTCATAAGAAAGAAGGTCTTCCAATTTAGATGCGTCATGGTGCCAGTCACGTCCGAGGATATCATCCAAGTAGTGTGACAAGGTTGGGTTGGCATGCATGAGCCAACGACGGAATGTGATACCGTTTGTTTTGTTGTTGAATTTTTCAGGGTAAATGTCGTAGAAGGCTTTCAACTCAGAATTCTTCAAGATTTCTGTGTGAAGTGCTGCTACCCCGTTTACGCTAAATCCATAGTGGATATCCATGTGCGCCATGTGTACGCGATCATTCTCATCGATGATTTGAACAGCTGGATCTTTGTATTCAGCGCGAACACGGCGGTCCAATTCTTCAATGATTGGAACCAAGTGAGGAACCACTTCTTGCAAGAATTCAAGTGGCCATTTTTCAAGGGCTTCTGCAAGGATTGTGTGGTTAGTGTAAGCCGTCATGCTACGAACGATAGAGATGGCTTCATCCATTCCAATACCACGTTCTGTCAAAAGACGGATCAATTCAGGGATGACCATTGATGGGTGAGTATCGTTGATTTGGACAACAGCATAGTCAGCAAGGTCATGCAAGTTGCTTCCTTTTTCGATGGCTTCGTCGATGATCAATTGTGCACCGTTTGATACCATGAAGTATTGTTGGAAGATACGGAGCAATTCCCCTTGACGGTTACTATCATCTGGGTACAAGAAGAGGGTCAAGTTGCGAGCGATATCTGTCTTGTCAAAGTTAATACCATCTTCAATAATAGATGAATCAACTGAATCCAAGTCGAACAAACGCAAACGGTTCTTGGTTTCAATCTTGTAACCAGGGACATCGATATCATAAAGGGTAGAAGTCAATGTGAAGTGTGCAAATGGCACTTGGTAGCTACGGCTTGAACGAACGAGCCAGCTTTGGTCAGTCAACCATGCATTTGGAATCGTTTCTTGTTGGTTGTTTTTAAGGACTTGTTGGAACAAACCAAAGTGGTAGTTCAAACCAACCCCATCCCCTGTCAAACCAAGGCTTGAGATAGAGTCGATAAAGCAGGCTGCCAAACGTCCCAAACCACCGTTACCAAGTGATGGTTCCAATTCCACTTCTTCGACTTCGATCAAGTCTTTACCAGCATCTGACAATTCTTTTTTAACATCGTCGTAAAGACCCAAGTTGATCAAGTTGTTAGACAAGAGTTTACCGATCAAGAACTCAGCTGAGATGTAGTAAACTTTTTTCTTACCAGTATTTAATTTCTTTTGAGCGCTTGCTTGCTTCGTGTAATTTAGCAAGGCAATGTACAATTCTTCATTTGAACATTCAGCAATTGTTTTTTGATGATGATCAATCACATATTTTTGTAATGATTCCATGTTGGGAGTCTCCTTTGTTTCAACAATTTTAATAGGGGGGAAAGATTATTTTTTTGCTTTCTTAACTTCTTTTTTCAAGTCTTTGTTTTCACGACGATAGATCGTAGTGAAATCAAGCAATTCTTGCTCGACAGCTGGAGTCAATTGATCCGCTGTCATTCGCCATGACCAGTTACCACCGAGAGTAGATGGGAAGTTCATCCGAGCTGAGCCATCTAACTCAAGCAAGTCTTGCATCGTAGCAATCGCCATGAAGCTGACGGAAGCAAAGACGGTGCGAAGCATAGCATGCGGTACAGATTCGTACTCTTTCCGGTTGGTATAACGAGCAAGATACTCACGAGTTGGATCGTCGATTTCATTGCGGTACCATCCAAGAACTGTGTTGTTATCATGTGTTCCAGTGTACATCACAGAGTTGTTTGGCGCCAAGTGAGGGCTATCGATACTTTCATCGTCAGGATTGAAGGCGAATTGAAGAATCTTCATTCCTGGGAAGCCAGTACGTTCGCGAAGCTCAATAACTTCATCCGTCATAAAGCCAAGGTCCTCAGCGATGATGTTCAAATCACCGAGCTCTTCCTTCACGGCTGCAAAGAGTTTGTAGCCAGGACCTTTGACCCATTTACCTGGTGCTGCAGTTTCAGAACCAGCAGGGATTTCCCAGTATGATTCGAAACCACGGAAGTGGTCGATCCGAACGATGTCATAGATCTTGAAGCTTTCACGCAAGCGTTCAATCCACCATTGGTAGCCATCTTTGTCCATTGCTTCCCAGTCATAGATTGGGTTCCCCCAAAGTTGACCAGTTGCTGAGAACTCATCTGGCGGGCATCCTGCAATGCAAGTTGCTTTTCCGTTTTCATCTGTTTTGAAGAGATGAGGATTAGCCCACATGTCACTTGAATCTTCCGCTACATAGATTGGCATATCTCCCACAATTTCAATGTGGTGGTCGTTGGCATAAGCTTTCAAGGCCAACCATTGTTGGAAGAAGAAGAATTGAGTTACACGATGGTAAGTCAATTTATCAGCCAATTCTTCACGGTATTTAGCCAAAGCTTTTGGCTCACGCGCACGAATAGCTGCATCTGGCCACTCTGTCCAAGCTTTCAAATCAAAGTGTTCTTTAATAGCCATGTATTCTGCGAAGAGCTCCAACCAAGAAGCATCGGCTTCACAAAATTCTTGGAATTCTTTTTGATCACTTGATTTTAAGAAATTCGCAACTGCTTTTTCAAGCAAGGGACGACGTTGTTCAAAAACCTTTGCATAATCCACTTGAGTAGGATCTTGACCAAAGTCCACTCCTTTAAGGTCTGCTTCTGTTAACAAACCTTGCTCGATCAAAAGATCGAAATCAATAAAATGAGTGTTCCCAGCAAAAGCTGAGAAAGATTGGTATGGAGAATCTCCATAACTAGTTGTACCAAGCGGCAAGATTTGCCAGTAACGTTGCTTGGTCCGAACGAGGAAATCAACAAAATCATATGCTGATTGTCCGAATGATCCGATTCCGTATTGTCCAGGAAGGGAAGAAATGTGCATCAAAACACCACTTTGACGTTTTTTCATGGGTTACCACCTCTTTTTATTTCTTTGAAGCCTGCGATTCGGTGCACGGTATGGGTATCGTTGCAGAGTCGTATCCAGCTCTCAAGCGGCTCTACTCTTTGTTAAAATCGAACAGGCGCAACTCAGTTTACGCAATTTTTGCGAAAACGTTTGCGTACCATGTCATTATAAACTTTTTCCATATTTTCTGCAAGGGGTTTCTTAAAAAACTTTATATCTTTTTTAAAAAAGCCCCTTATCACTAGTTTAGTATTTATTATTAGCAATGTCAATGAATTAGCGGTTTTTATAGAAGAAAGTTTAGAATTAAAATATTTTTAAAAAATTTTCTCAAAATCACTTGCAAACGTTTTCGCCTTGTGATATACTTAAGTCGTTTTAGGAAAACGTTTGTCTAAAACGGTTTCTAATTATTATCTTTTTTTATTCTTTAGGAGGAATAAATCATGAAACGTACAATTTTACGTAGTGCTGCTGTACTTGGTACAGTTGGTTTTGCCGGCTTCTTACTTGCTGCTTGTAGCAATAACTCATCAGGTTCTTCTGAGGCAAGTAAAGAAATCAACGTCTATGTAGACAAAGGCTACAAATCTTATGTTGAAGAAGCTGCAAAAGCTTTTGAAAAAGAAAATGGCGTAAAAATTAACATCAAGACTGGTGATGCTCTTGGTGGATTGGATAACCTTTCTCTTGATAACCAATCTAAAAAAGCTCCAGACGTAATGATGGCTCCATACGACCGTGTAGGTGGTCTTGGTAGCGATGGTCAATTGGCTGAAGTGACATTAAACAAAGATAGCCATACAGATAAAACAACTGAAGCTCTTGTAACAAACGGTGGTAAAGTTTACGGTGCACCTGCTGTCATCGAAACATTGGTTCTCTACTATAACAAAGATCTTTTAAGCGAAGCTCCAAAAACATTTGGTGATCTTGAAAATCTTGCAAAAGATAGCAAGTACGACTTCGCTAGCGAACCTGGTAAAACAACTGCCTTCTTAGCTGACTGGACAAACTTCTACTACACTTACGGTTTACTTTCAGGTAACGGCGGTTATGTGTTTGGTAAAGACGGTACAGATCCTAAAGATATTGGATTGAACAACCAAGGTTCTGTCGATGGTATCGAATATGCAAAAACTTGGTATGCTAAATGGCCAAAAGGTTTGCAAGATACAAAAGCTGCTGCTAACTTCATCCAAACACAATTCCAAGAAGGTAAAACAGCTGCTATCATCGATGGTCCTTGGAAAGCTGCTTCATTGAAAGAAGCTAAAGTAAACTACGGTGTCGCAACGATTCCAACTCTTCCAAACGGAAAACAATATGCTGCCTTTGGTGGTGGTAAAGCTTGGGTTATCCCTGCAGGTGCGAAAAACCTTGATGGCGCTCAAAAATTCATTGACTTCTTGACAAGTACTGACCAACAAAAAGCTTTGTTTGACAAGACCAATGAAGTTCCTGCCAACACAGAAGCTCGTAAATATGCGGTTAGCAAAAACGATGAATTGACAACTGCCGTTGTTGATCAATTCAAGAACGCTCAACCAATGCCAAATATCTCAGAAATGAGTGCGGTTTGGGATCCAGCTGCTACTATGCTTTTCGATGCTGTAAGTGGTAAAAAATCTGCAAAAGCATCTGCTGACGATGCAGTGAAATTGATTAAAGAAACCATCGAACAAAAATTCGGTAGCAAATAAGACAGTTTTTAGGTGTGAGTAAGAGGTTGGAGACAAAGTCCCAACCTCTTATGTTCAATTTTCAAACACAACTTACTGTCTGACTTGTCTTCTTGCTCTCTAGCAAGGACATTATAAGGAGATTTGAATGACTACAGAACAAAACCCTAAAAAGGCTATGTGGCTCTCTTTGATCCCGGGTCTTGGGCAAATTTATAACAAACAAAAAACCAAAGGCTATATTTTTCTTGCCGTAACTGTTCTCTTTCTCGCCTATTTCCTAGGAATCGGAGTTGGAGAATTAGCGAAATTGGTTACACTTGGAACCGTCCGTGGACAAGATAATTCTCTCTTTATCTTGATTCGTGGCGCCTTCCACTTGATCATTACCATTGTTTACTTCCTATTTTATGCCTTAAATATTAAGGATGCTGGAACCGTTGCAAAACGTATCAACAATGGCATCGCTGTTCCAAAAACTGGAAAAGAAATGGTTCAAGCCATCTATGAAAATGGCTTCCCATATTTATTGATCATTCCTTCATACATTGCTATGACATTTGCGATTATCTTCCCAGTTTTAGTAACTTTGATGATCGCCTTTACCAACTACGACTTCAAACATACCGCTCCAACAACCTTGCTCGATTGGATCGGGTTCCAAAACTTCACTAATATGTGGACCTTGAGTACCTTCCGCTCAGCCTTTACATCTGTTCTTGGCTGGACCTTGATTTGGGCACTCGCAGCTTCTACTCTTCAAATCGTACTCGGTATCTTGACCGCTATTGTTGCAAACCAACCATTCGTAAAAGGAAAACGAATCTTTGGGGTTATCTTCTTGCTCCCATGGGCTGTTCCAGCCTTCATCACTATCTTAACTTTCTCAAATATGTTTAACGATAGTGTCGGTGCTATCAATGCACAAGTTATCCCATTGTTTGCGAAGATTTTCCCATTCTTAGATGGCATTTTGATTCCTTGGAAGACAGATCCTACTTGGACAAAAATTGCTTTGATTATGATGCAAGGTTGGCTCGGCTTCCCTTACATTTACGTCTTGACTTTAGGGATTCTTCAATCGATTCCAAACGATCTTTACGAAGCTGCTTATATTGATGGTGCCAACGGTTGGCAAAAATTCCGCAGCATCACTTTCCCAATGATTATGGCTGTTGCAGCTCCAACTTTGATCAGTCAATATACTTTCAACTTTAATAACTTCTCCATCATTTACTTGTTTAACGATGGAGGACCTGGTTCTGTCGGAGGAAACGCTGGATCTACAGATATCTTGATCTCATGGATCTACAAGTTGACAACCAATTCTTCTCCTCAATATTCAATGGCCGCAGCGGTAACCTTGATTATCTCTGTGATTGTGATCTCAATCTCTATGGTTGCCTTCAAGAAACTACATGCATTTGATATGGAGGATGTATAAAATGAAAAATTCAGTTCAATTTAAACGCCGCCTCAATCATTTCTTGACTTACCTGTACATGGTGGTTCTTTCAATCGTTATCATTTATCCATTGTTGATTACGGTTCTATCAGCCTTCAAATCAGGGAATGTCAGTGCCTTTACACTTGATTTTAGTGGCAATCTTAGTTTTGATAACTTCTCAAAACTTTTCTCTGAAACTCATTATGGCACTTGGTATATGAACACCTTGGTTATCGCCATTATCACCATGATTGTACAAACAAGTATCGTTACCTTTGCAGGTTACGCATACAGCCGTTACAATTTCTTGGCGCGTAAACAAAGTTTGGTCTTCTTCTTGATTATTCAAATGGTCCCAACCATGGCAGCCCTCACAGCCTTCTTCGTTATGGCTTTGATGCTGAATGCCTTGAACCAACCTTGGTTCTTGATCTTCCTTTATGTTGGTGGTGGTATTCCAATGAATGCCTGGTTGATGAAGGGATACTTCGATACTGTTCCAATTTCCCTCGATGAATCTGCGAAATTGGATGGAGCTGGACACTTCCGTCGCTTCTGGCAAATCGTCCTCCCTCTTGTTCGTCCAATGATTGCCGTTCAAGCGCTTTGGGCTTTCATGGGGCCTTTCGGAGACTATATCTTGTCTAAATTCTTGCTTCGTGACGAAGTGAACTATACGGTAGCCGTTGGTCTTCAAACCTTTATCAGTGACCAAAAAAATCAAAAAATCGCCTTCTTTGCAGCCGGTGCTATTTTGATCGCGGTTCCAATCTGTATCTTATTCTTCTTCCTACAAAAGAACTTTGTTTCAGGCTTGACAGCTGGTGGGGATAAAGGATAAAATAGAATCTTATTTCAAGCACATTTTATTTTTAAGTTAAGGGTAGTATGGTGGATGCTTTACTACCCTTCGTTAAGAATAAAATCAATCAAAGAGATTTCTCTTTGCATTTCTGATACTCTTATGTTTAGAAAGGTCATCTTATGCCCTATCCTTTTAATTATTTCGCAAGTATCTTCAATTTCCGCTCTTCTTTTGCAAACCGCAAAAAACTGAGCTGGTTCCAAATGATTTTTACTTCTTTCTTTCTAATCTCTATCACACTATTACCTGTGGCTCTGCAAAATGCTCAACTCAAAACCTATCCTTTGACAACCTTTGTCAGCGATGTGTTTGATCCTTTATCAACAGACGTTATGAAAGATATCCAAGAACACGTCGTGATCAAAGACCAAGAGCTCACCTATACAGGGACTAACCCTGTACACAAGACTTCAAAAGGACAGGTTATCTTAGGCCAAGAGGCAAAGGCTAGTGAAGGCAAGGAGTTAACACTCCATTTTGATCGCAAACAATTGATTATCTCAAAAGAGAATAAAGAACTCGCTACAGTCTCATACCAGGCTATTAATCAAGAGAGCCTTCGGGATAAAAAAAGCTTCACTCAAGCTATCTCTAGCGATTGGTTTCGCGACAATCGACTCCCTGTCAGTCTCTTTCTCGTGATTTTCTCTGGCTTCTTATCGACAGTCAATTATTTGATTCTCATCGTAGGGGCATCTTTCTTCCTCTACTTGACACGAAAATCTCGACTCTTTTCACTACAAACTTTCAAGGAATGTTTCAATTGTATTCTGAATTGCTTGGGACTCCCTATTTTACTGAGTGTCTTCATCAGTTTACTATTCCATCAAGTATTTACTACGACGATCATGATCCAAAATGTCTTATTTGTACTCTATCTTGCTATGGTATTTTATAAGACCCACTTCCGTGATCCAGACTATCACCGCTAGGAGGTTTTCTCATGCGTGTTACCATCAAAGATGTGGCGAAACTCGCTGGCGTCGCGCCTTCAACTGTCACGCGCGTCATCCAAAACAAATCCACGATTAGTGATGAAACAAAAAAACGTGTCCGTGAGGCCATGGTCGAATTGGACTACCATCCCAATCTTAATGCTCGCAGCCTTGTCAGCCAATCTAGTCAAGTCATTGCTTTGGTCCTACCAATCGACAGTGACGTCTTCTACCAGAATCCTTTCTTCCCAACTGTTTTAAGAGGGATCACCCAGATCGCATCAGACAATGATTATGCTATCCAAATCTGTACGGGGCAAAATGAAGAACGGCGGCTCGACAACCTCAAACAACTGATCTACGGTAACCGTGTAGATGGTTTGATTTTCCTTTATTCCAACCCGAATGATCCCCTCGTTGAATTTGCGATCAAAGACAAGTTCCCCTTCCTCATTCTCGGAAAGGCAGCTTCACCTTTTGTATCGCTAGTGGATAATGATAATATCAAGGCTGCATTTGATGCGACGGATTATTTCATTCAACAAAACTACCGAAAAATTGCTTTTATCGGGGGAAACAAAGAACTGTTCGTATCTCAAGACCGCTACGAAGGTTATAAAGAAGCCCTCCAAAAAGCAGGGATTCCTCTCGATGAAAAACTGGTTCATTTTTCATTTGGTTTTATGTTAGAAGACAATTCTTATCAAATGATGGAAAGCCTTCCCCTAGCAGAGTTAGATGCCATCATGACAACCGATATTCTCGTTGCTGAAGGGGTGCGCCAATACTTACTAGAACACCAGCTGACAATCCCGATTATTTCCTTTGATTCGATCAAGCCACGACTCGATATTGAAGCCTATATTGACATCAATGCGGTGGAACTAGGACGTGAGTCTGTTCGGACAATTCTTCAAATTATCAAGGATCACAAAGAAGGAAAAACTGTTTGCTACCGTCAATTGATTGACCATACCATTACGAAACTTTAGGAGTCTTTATGTCTACATTTACTGCTTATTTAGATGACCAAGACCTGATTCGTATCCAAAAAGGAGAGGAGCATATCCTTCCTTTTTATTTGGAAACAAACCAAGGTCGTCTTTCCTTAATCCCTGTCAAAACGTCAAGTGGAGCGACTGATACAGGAGACTATTTCTTAAGCCCTATTCCGCTTGAACTTGGTGAAGAATACACCATCTACGATGCCGCTGGAAATTCTTCTATTCTCCACTATCGTCAAATTGTTCGCAAACCCATTTTTGATCAAACCTTCACCTATAGTGGAGAGGATCTAGGAAGTTTCTACACACCAAGTCAGACACAATTTAAATTCTGGGCACCGATTTCGCAAGATGTGACCCTCCATATCGAAGATCAGGTCTATCCGATGAATCGTACAGAAAACGGTGTCTGGGAACTCGTGCTCAAAGGGGATTGGGAAGGAGCTACCTACCACTATAAGTTTCGTGTCAATGGCCTAGAACGTCGGATTCACGATCCCTATGCTCTATCCTCTTTAGCGAACTCTGGAGATAGCTTGGTCATCGACCGGAAGAAGATCACACGTCCTATCACGCGTGCCACTCGTCAATTAGACCCAACAGAGGCAATCATTTACGAGATGAGCGTTCGTGATTTCTCTGTCCAAAAAGAGGCTGGCTTTAAGCATCCTGGTAAGTTTAAAGGTTTAACAGAATCGCCCCAACTAAATGGCCAGATCCTTGGATTTGATTACCTTCAAAAACTGGGCATTACCCATGTACAGTTACTTCCTGTCTATGATTTCGGTAGTGTCGATGAAGAGGATCAATGGAAAGCCTACAACTGGGGCTATGATCCTGTTCAATACAATGTTCCAGAAGGCAGCTATGCGAGTGATCCTAACGATCCTTATGCACGAATCCTAGAGCTCCAAGACACCATTGACACCTATCACCGCGCCAATCTGAGTGTTATCATGGATGTAGTCTACAATCACGTCTACCAAGCAGACGAATACGCTTTTGAACAGATCGTTCCTGGTTATTTCTACCGTTATAATGCAGAGGGCGAGCGGACCAATGGAACCTTCTGTGGAAATGACGTAGCAAGTGAACGCTCCATGGTGAGACACTATATCAAGCAATCCCTCAAACAATGGGTTTCCCTCTACGGCTTTGATGGTTTCCGCTTTGACTTGATGGGAATCCTAGACATTCAAACCATGACAGAGATTGCAGAAGAACTCCGTGAAATCTATCCTAACATCTATCTCTATGGGGAAGGGTGGAAGATGGATACAGGCCTCTCTGAAGATCAGCTCGCTCACCAATATAACGCGAAACGATTACCAGCCTTTGGCTTTTTCAGTGATAACTTCCGGGATACGATCAAGAGAACACTTGTAGCTGGTCACCGTCGTGAGAGTCAACATTCCGCGAATGATTTTGCTAACATTCTAACGGCGAATGTCGGGAAGCTAGGGCCTGCTCATTTCACCCAACCTCAACAAGCCATTCAGTACGTCGAATGCCACGACAATGCAACTGTTTTTGATTATTTCCAATTTGAAAAGGAAGAGATTCGTCTAGAAGATCGAAAAGCTCTCTCACGATTAGCTCTTCATTTAGTGTTACTAGCTCAAGGAGTGCCGTTTATCCATGCTGGTCAAGAATTTTATCGCACAAAAGGGCTCGAAGACAACACCTATAACTTGCCAGATAGTCTCAACCAATTGGACTGGACATCCCTTCCAAAATGCCAAGAAGAAATTGCTTTTCTTGAAGAATTGATTGCTTATCGGAAATCACAGCCACTCCTTCGTTTGAAAAAAGGGCAAGAGATTCGCGACTACTGTGATGTCAAATGGTTGTCTGATCATCATTTGATCTACACGATTGAGAAAGATCGTGAAAAAATAACGATTCTTGTCAATATCGGTGATCAAGAACAGACCTATCAACATCCGAGCGATAGTCACCTGTTATTTGTCTATCCTCATACCAACCTAAAAACCCCTATTCCTAAAGGAAAGGAACTTTCTATTCCTGCCCATAGTTGGCTCCTTCTCCATGAAACTGAATCAGCAAAATAAAGGTCACCACAATGTGGTGACCTTTATTTTTATTCTTCTGTTTCCACAAAGCGTCCGATGATATGAACGTTTTCTGAAATGGTGATAAAAGCCTGAGGATCAGCTTTTTTCATAATATATTTGAATTCATTAAACTCTGCACGCGTAATAACTGTCAGCAGAACTGCTTTTTCCTGATGGTTATAGGTTCCTTCTGCATTGTGGATAATGGTTGCTCCACGATGCAATTTTTTATGGATCTTTTCAATAATGGCATCTGGCTGGCTCGTTACGATCATTGCCTGCATCCGTTTTTGCTTGGTAAAGACAGCATCCGTTACTCGACTCGATACGAAGATGGTAATCATAGAGTAAAGAGCATACTTCCAACCAAAGGTCAGACCAGCGATCAACATAATGGTCCCATTGACCAAAAAGGAGATGCTGCCGACATTCTTTCCTGTCCGTTTTCGAATCGTCAAACTGACAATATCCGTTCCTCCACTGGAAATGTTGTTCCGAAGAGCAAAACCAATCCCTGTTCCCATGACAACCCCACCAAATAGGGCATTCATGATCGGATCGTTGGTCAACGTAATCACTGGCACGAACTGAATAAAGAGGGAACTCATCGAAACCGTAATAAAGGTAAAGATGGTAAATTTATGGCCAATTTGATACCAAGCCACAATCATCAAAGGGATATTGATGGCATAAAAAGTCAAGGAAACGGGAATCGTAAAGCCAATAAAGCGTTGGCTCAGAACAGATAAAATCTGAGCTAGACCTGTTGCACCGCTGGAGTATACATGTCCTGGTTGAAAGAAGAAGTTGACGGCAATCGCTGATAGAAAACCATACAGCAAGGAAGCTGACACTTTTTCATCGTATTTCTCACGGGAGATGCTCTTCAGCACGCGCAATAATTTAATGTTATAAGCTAGTCGCCGCACATGATAGCGAAATAGCTTATAAAAGCGAGTTTTTTTCATTTTCAATCCATCGATTAGAAGAAAAGGAGAATCTTAAAGCAACTAATTCCTAGACTTTCCTTTTTCTCTCTTGTCCTATTCTTGCTCTGCCACTTCTACTTGAAGGTTTAACTCATCCAATTGTTTCTCAGAAACGACAGAAGGAGCTTGTGTCATTGGATCTGTCGCCTTGTTATTCTTAGGAAAGGCAATGACTTCCCGAATATTGTCTTCACCTGCAAGAAGCATTACGAAGCGGTCCAAGCCAATCGCCAATCCTCCATGTGGTGGGAAACCGTAATCCATTGCTTCCAACAAGAACCCAAATTGTTCATTAGCAGCTTCTTTTGTAAATCCAAGCGCCTTGAACATCCGTTCTTGTAAATCTTTATGATTAATCCGTAGGCTTCCTCCACCTAATTCATAGCCATTTAAGACGATATCATAGGCAATCGCTCGAACTTTTGAAAGATCGCCTTCCAATTCATGCTCTGTTTCAGCTTGTGGGAGTGTAAATGGATGGTGAGCAGACATATAACGGCCTTCTTCTTCAGACCACTCAAACATTGGCCAATCCACTACCCAAAGGAAGTTGTATTGATTGTTGTCAATCAAGTCAAGCTCTTTCGCAAGACGAACACGCAAAGCACCAAGCGTTGCATTGGCTACTTCAAGAGTATCTGCTACAAAGAGAACTAGATCCTTGTCTTCTAACTGTAAAGCAGCTGTCAAGTCACTTGTCAAGTCTGTCAAGAACTTCGCAACAGGACCGTTCAAAGCACCTTCAGCATATTTTACCCAAGCAAGACCTTTTGCACCGTATTGCTTCGCAACTTCTGTCAATTTATCGATGTCTTTACGAGAGTAATGATCTGCTGCCCCTTTTACGACAATCGCCTTAACTGCCGGAGCTTCTGAGAAGACTTTGAAGTCTACACCCTTGACAAGCTCTGTCAAGTCTTGGAGCAACATTTCAAAACGTGTATCTGGTTTATCTGAACCATACAAGGCCATAGCGTCATCATAATTCATCCGTGGGAATGGGAGTGTTACTTCAATTCCCTTGGTTTCTTTCATGACACGTGAAATCAAGCCTTCTGTGATATCCTGGATTTCTTGATCACTCAAGAAAGAAGTTTCCAAGTCGACTTGTGTAAACTCAGGTTGACGGTCTCCCCGTAAATCCTCATCACGGAAACACTTCACGATTTGATAATAGCGATCAAATCCAGCATTCATCAACAATTGTTTTGTAATTTGAGGACTTTGAGGAAGGGCATAGAAATGACCCTTATTGACACGGGAAGGAACCAAATAGTCACGTGCTCCTTCTGGAGTTGACTTAGAAAGAAACGGTGTTTCCACATCAATAAATTCTAATTCATCTAAGTAATTGCGAATCGAATGGGTTACTTTTGCACGGAGTTTGAGGTTTTCCAACATCTCAGGACGACGAAGGTCTAAGTAGCGGTAACGAAGACGAGTATCATCATTGGCTTCAATACCGTCCTTGATTTCAAATGGTGTTGTTTTGGCAGTATTGAGAACCGTAATAGCTTCTACCTTGAGTTCTACTGCTCCTGTAGGCAAGTTTGGATTAGCTTGTTCACGAGCTTCCACAAGACCTGTCACTTCTACAACATATTCACTACGGATGCTTTCAGCTGTAGCCATTACTTCTGCACTAACTGTTTCTGGATTGATCACCAATTGCATGATCCCTTCGCGGTCGCGTAGATCGATAAAGATCAAACCACCCAAGTCACGACGACGGCTAACCCATCCTTTCAAGGTAATACGAGTTCCAATGTGTTCTTCACGAACACGTCCAGCATACATTGAACGTTTCATTTCTAATTAATCTCCAAACTAATATTCTTCCTTCTATTTTACCATAAAGACCAGCAGAAAGTGGCCTTTAGCTCAACTTTTTCAGTCACCAACTTCTTTAATTATCGTGGCTCTCTTCTTTCTTTTTGGGATCATCGTAGAGAGTGGGTGCTAGCACCTTCATTAAAGTCGCCGTCCCAAATCGCAAGACAGCTGCTGCTAGTCCAAAAATAGGGGATAGGTAGCGGAAAAAGAAATCTCCCCTAAGTACATAGGTCATGCCACCCACAATAAAAAAGATCACAATTCCCTGAACGATTGCGTAAAACCAAATTTTTTTCACACTATTCTCCTTTTCACAAACCAGCTGACTTATCCACTGTTTTTTATCACTTATCCACAAAAATGTGGATAACTTTCACCTTTTGCCCCCTCAAAAGAGGAAGCGTCGTCAGCATCAGGACTTGCTTTCATCCATTTACAAGCAAGTTTCCCACAGCCTGTGGATAACTCTCTTGCTTATTTGTGACTTTCTCGTCACTTTCCTCACAAATCAAGGAGCCAGGATTTGATCCTGCCCCCTTTGATCAAGCATTATTTAAATTCGTCTGGTGTCCCTTTATATTGGGCCCAGTCTTTGCTGAAGAAGCGATCATTTAGATGGTAAGTTGGTGCTTTTTCAGCCTTTGTGACAAAGGGATTGACCGCTTTATCAAAGGCTAGCCAACCATTCCATCCCATATGAATCGTATCTTCCATAAAGTAGGGCTGATCACCATCTTTAGAAAAGTCTGCAATATTGGTGAATCCTTGACTTTCCAATTGGTAACGAATCTTTTGAACAGCCTGTTCATACTTTTCTTGGCTCAAGCCTGTGTATTTCATCCATTTGGCATTAACTGGAGGAATGACAAAGATAACATTGGTCCGAGATTTAGCAAACTGGTCTAGAACCAACTGCAAGTCATTGTACTCAGGAGATTGAACATAGGATTCGTTTTTTTGGAAACCTTTTAGTTTCTTCAACTTCATTTTTAAACGAGTATTGTAAAAATGATTGCTGATTCCAAGGTCGTTGTTATTGGTTTTGACTTTTGCTTCAGCCGTTGCAATTTCTTCCAATTTCTCATATGAGAATTGATCTGGTAAATCTTGTAGACGTTTTTTGACCTTCTTATCGTAATTCCCGTTTGTACGCGTTGCAAGATTACTAAACAAAGCATCTTCGCGCTGGACAAGGTGGGAAACAAACTGGTTCAAAGACTGATCAAATCTGGAAATTTTCTTTCCTTGAGAAATTTTTGTTACAACACTTTGAAAGGCGACATTTGGATACTGTTGTAACAGACGCTTTGCAGCATACTGGGATGCAGCATCCTGTTGGTGATTGGCAATAAAGCTATTCAACTGATCGCTATTAAAGAATTGTTGAAAGGCAGAGGAATCGTATCCCTTTTTGGTAAACCATTGCGGAGAAACCACATAAACAGCTGTATTGTCCTTGAGTTCTGGCAAAATCTGTTGCATTCCAAAATACTGGTTCAAAGAAGCCGCACCACGTTCTCCTAAAAAGTAGGGTCTGTAATTGCGGTCATATTTTTCAGCCAAAACTGCTGGATGCACCACATCAAAACGCAACCATTCACTTGAGCCGAAATAAGGAACAAAGCGATGCTGTGGATCCGAAAGTGCTTCTTGCTTCTTTGTACGACTCTTGAAGCCTTCTGCATTCAGACTAACCGCAGCTTTTTTCTCTTCAGTATAGTTGTGCTTATGATTGATTGGATAAAAGAATAATAAAGCTGCTACCATGAGGAGCGCGCAAAATACGGGCCCTAAAATCAGCCATAAACGCTTAAGCATTCTGAAGCTCCGTTACACCTTCTACGATCTTGTTGGCAGTGTTCCAATCATCGCGTCCAAATTCTGATACAGGAACACGGATGCCAAAGCGACTTTCCAATTCCACAATCAATTCGACTGTTCCCATACTATCAAGAACACCCGCATCAAAGAGATCCTCATCCATCATGTCTGAGACATCTTCCATAAACAATTCGTCAATAATTTCAATTACTTGTGATTTTACATCCATTTTTTATTCTCCTTTTATTTCACTTTTGGGAACCATTGCTGATCCAAGAATCCTGAGAAGATCAGGAAGGACAGCATCACTGTATTAAAGGTGATAAAGATCCCCAAAGCCTTGGTCCAACGATTGTCCGGTATCGGATCCAATCCTTTTGCTTTTCTTTCTTTATTGATGGTCTTTTTCTTGCGAATCCAAGCATCATTGATAACCATTCCAAGCCCATGGAAGAGCCCATAAGCGATATAGTACCAGGTCACTCCATGCCAGAAGCCCATGACCAACATATTAATAATGTAGGCAACATTTGAGGTGGTAATCCGGCTCTTGAACACTTTATTGCGCATCAGCACCATTACGAGACGCATAAAGACAAAATCACGGAACCAGAAAGATAAACTCATATGCCAGCGATTCCAGAATTCCTTTAAATCACGTGATTTAAAAGGACGGTCAAAGTTGATGGGACTTTTAATCCCCATCAAATTGGAAGCTGCTAAAGCAAACATGGAATACCCTGCAAAGTCAAAGAAAAGGTCAAAGCCATAAACATACATGACTCCCAGCGTTCCGATGTTGAAGAATCCACCTTGAGACAAAGCATAGGTCTGCACATGACCTAACAATAAGTGGCCAAAAATATGAGCTAGGATAAATTTATAAAGGAAGCCATACATAATGTACTTAACAGCTTGCTCCAACATATCCAATAATTCTTCGCGCTCAGGAATGGCTTTATAATCCTCATTAAAACGCTTGAAACGATCAATCGGCCCACTTGAGAAGGTCGGCATAAAGAGCATAAAACGTAAGAATTCCCAAAGTGTGAATTCTTTCAAGACACCATCTCGCATTTCGATGATCATTCCGACAGCCCGGAAGGTCAAATAAGAAATCCCTAAAAATCCAAACAAGGATTGGTGTCCATTCTTGATCGCTGGCTCTACCTTAACAAAGATCAAGGGCAAGACAGACAAGAAGGAATGAAGATAGAAAATCCACTTATTGTCCGCTTTCTGACGATAAAATTTGTAGGAATACACAATCAAGATTTGCCAGACTACGTAAAAGAGTAAGGCATAAATTTGCTTGAGATTCGAACCTGTCAGCATCAAAATGATAAAGATCAGACTCACAAGTCCTTCATATACCGGAAACCGCTTTTTGAAAAAGAGACCCACAAAGATCGGCAAAAAAGCTAGAATGAGGTAGATAAAATAGATCGGTGTTCCATAGTGTTCTAAATGAGGGAGCTGTTTCAAAAACTCGATCATCGGTTGTTAACCTCGCTAATCAACCCTTTGATGTCGATTTTCCCGTTTGGTGTTAATGGCAGGCTGTCACGGTAAAGGAATTTTGAAGGCATCATATAAGACATCATGATGTTTTCTAAATCTTCCTTAATGGCTTTCGTGATATCAATTTCGCGCTCAAATTGTTCTTTGACGCCCTCTTTTAAGATGACATAGGCCAAGAGATTTTGCACCTTGTGATCTTTATTATAACGCGGTACTGCGACTGCTGAGTCAATATACTTCGATTTATTCAAGTTTTGAGAGACATCCTCTAGCTCGATACGATAACCGTTAAACTTGATTTGGAAGTCCATTCGACCACCATAGAGAAGGAGTCCTTCATCCGTCATGGTTCCGACATCTCCCGTATGGTAGGCTGGCAGACCTTCAAATTCGAAGAAGGCTTCTGCTGTTTTCTCTGGATTATTCATATAACCTTTTGAAACGGCTGGTCCAGACACGATGATTTCCCCTTGCTCACCATTTGGCAATTTGTTGCCTGCCTCATCAATGATGAAGGTTGGAGAATCTTCTTTGGTATAACCAATTGGCAGACGTTTCAAAGTAGCTAACATCTCATCTGTTACGGCTACAGCCGAAAGAGCTACAGTTGCTTCTGTTGGGCCGTAGGCATTGATGATGCGTGCATTTGGGAAACGCTCGCGCAATTTCTGAGCAGTCTTGACTGTCAACTCTTCCCCATCAAAGTAGAAATGGGTGATCCCTGGCATTTTTTCAGCATTGAAATCTTCAGACAACATGGCCATATCTGCAAAAGATGGTGTTGAAGTCCAGATAGCAATCGGAAGAGAAAAGATGGTCGCAAAGAGTTGTTTGAAGTCTTGAGTAATGGCTGATGGAAGAGCAAAAAGCGTTCCTCCAAGAGCCAAGGTCGGTGCCCAGTACATGACAGACAAGTCAAAGGAATAGGGCGGTTGCGCCAACATTTGCGGACGCTCTGGCGTTGCAAATTCCTTGTCCGTAATCATCCAGTTGGTAAAGCTGAGCAAGTTATCGTGCGAAATTTGCACCCCTTTTGGTTTCCCAGTTGTCCCTGAGGTAAAGATGATGTAGTAGTTATCATCCCCTTTGACCGGATGTTTCAAGTCATAGGCATGCTGAGCCGCATAAGCTTCACGCACTTGCTCCAAGGACATGATTGGAGCAGCTGGGTTTTCCAATGGAAATTCATTGATGGCAATAATCAAGCTTGGCTCTGCTACTTCAACAATGGCAGACACGCGCTCCAAGGCAGAGTGGCTATCAATTGGGATATAGGCATGGCCAGATTTTGTCAAGGCCACAAAGGTTGCTAACATTTCATATTCTTGTCCACCAAAGACAACAACAGGTGACTTTTCAGGAAGTCCCATTTGATCAATGTGGGCAGCCAAGCTATCTGAATCAGCCTTCAATTGGCCATAGGTATGCTCCTCACCAAGGACATTGTAGACCGGATAGTCTGGTTGTAGTTGCGCATAACGTTCAATTGTCTCGATCATATCGTGAATAGGTTGGTTTGACACGGGTAGGAGTCTCCTTTTCTAAAATTCGTTGTAGATAAAGCCACCCTGACCTTGACCAAGGTAACTAAAGAAATAAAGTAGGGCTAGGAAAATGGCGAAATACAAGACCGTCTGCCCGATAAATTTATAAAGTGTTTTATGTTTCATAAGTTTCACTCTTCATTTTGATTGTTACTCACTATTTTACCATTTTTTATACCAAGTAAGCAATTTTAAACATAGTGAGAATGTCGTAGAAAACGTTATCATTTCAGACATTTATCCCTTCTAACCAAAGGATTTTTTTCTTTAATCAGTTTTTCTGATTGAAATCCTGTTTTATTTAACATTCCCCTGACGAATCAACTCCAGACACTTGTCCAGATCCACATCTCTCTCGAAATGGCTAGGTGTCCAAGGAATCTCTATATCGGGTAGAACACCCTGATCCGTCATCCCTTTCCCTTTATCCACGCTTAAACAGCGAGAGGTGGGAAACATTAAACAAAAATTGCCATAATCAACCGTACAACAATTAGAGTAGTCTAGAATCCCGAGAGTTGGTCGACCCACCACCGTTACCTTCTTAAACTGTTTCATCATCTGAACAAAGTTATCCCCAGATGAAGCGCAGTAGATATCCGACAATATAAAGATCCGTTCAGGATAGTGGCCACCTTTAACCTCTGGGAAGAATTCCTCGCTTTCTTGCTGATACAGTACATAACCTTTGCCTCGATGGCGGAGCAAATCCTTTTTCATATCTTCAAGCAGCTTAACTGTTTCAGGACTAATTTCTTCCTGTTGCATCCAGTCCTCAAAATCTTTCAAGCGCAGATCAACATTGCGTTCCGTATAGAGAATTTCCATACCATCATCGTCCCCGTCAAGCGAATCATAGCCCTGATCCTTTTCTAAACCTAGATGTAATAGAGGGATATATAAAGAATCTGTCCCTCCGCCGTTCTGTCGAACATCAATGAGAAGAAACTTGACTTCCGTCATCATCGGTAAACACTCTTGATATACCCGACTAATGGCTCCTTCATCCATAAAGTTATCCAGACGAAGATAAAGAATCTCATCGTCTAATCTTTTCCAAAAAATCTGATCTTGGATCGGTTCTCGACTAGGGACTACTTCAATGGTCTTTTCTATCCCTTCTCGAAGCAGGGTGACACTCGTTGACTGAGAGACCAAATCCGCCCATTCTCGGTAGTGTCTTTCAGGGGTCTTACTGATAAAATAGTCTTTATGAAGAGAAGCTATCTGATCCAAGTCACTTCCATCCAAACCTAGGATCTGATCTCCTACTTGAAGACCCGTATCTTCATTAGCTTCCTCAACATACAGTTTCTGTCCGTTTATTCTCAAAAGAAACCCTTTTGGACTGGCCTTTTTATCTCGAAAGGAAACATGCCCGATCACCCCAAAACTAGCTAGGTAAGTCTTAACTTGATAGAGAAAGGCATCATCTGTCATATCATCTGTAATGTTTTCTCGAAAAGGCTCTAGATCGCATCCTTTTCGATCCTTGATGGTAGATGAATCATGGGTCATAATAGAGACGACATCTTCAAAAATAGCAGTCTTTTTCATAAAGGATTCCTTCCATTTTTTAGAAACAGTATACCACTTTTTCTTAAAAAGTTCTTAAAACCCTAAAAAACTATCCTAAAGTAGGATAGCAGTTATAAATTCTTTCTTTTCTTCGCTTTCTTTGTCAGAGCGACATCACAATTTTCAATCTTGCTAATCAATAGATTGGCAAGGCCAAAATCATCAATGTTTGATTTCATATTTACCTCATAGTTCAAGGTCAGTTGTTCTCCAGCTTGGGCCGTTGTGACAGAAATAAAGTCAATCTCTGAACACCTTTGGTCCAACAACTGGCTGATTTGTTCTGCAACAGAATCTTGTTTTGAGACGGTAATGGTCAAATGACGGCGCCGTTGATGGTCTGCCTTGCTCTGTTTGTTCTCTAATACCAGCCATACCCCTAGTAAAGAAAGGGTTGATAATATGGCCAATAAAAGATAGCCTGAACCTGCCGCTAGTCCTATAATCATAGCTAAGAAAATGGCAATCAACTCTCTCGAACCACTCGTAGCCGAACGAAAACGGATCAAACTAAAGGTCCCTGCCACTGCAATCGAGGTTCCCAAACTTCCATTGACCAAAAAGATCACTAAGGTCATCATACAAGGAAGCAAGGTCAAACTAATGACAAACTCTCGAGTGTAAAGTGTCCGGTATTTATAGGTCCAAGATAGGGCCAGCCCTAGAAAGAGGCTGACCAAAAGGGCCAGCAGCAAGCGCAAGGGATCCACCGTTGCTGTAGCATTATTAAAAATAGAATCAAATAGATTAGACATAGGCAGCACCTACCGTTTCTTGAACTGGTCTTGGGGCATAATCCAAGCCTTGTGATTTATGATAAGCACAGCTATATTTTGAAAATTTCTGTTTGACCAGTCCGTACTTATCTAAAATATCCTTTAGCCATTTAGGTTCTTGCCCAGGAGCCTTAATTTCCATGATCACGAAGTCATCCTCTAGTAGAGGTTCTCCTTTCTTCCCATCAAAAAGGCTAACAGCCTGATCTCGAAAGACTAAGTTTTGATCGATTGTCACGCGAATCTTCTGATAAGGATAACCCTGAATGGATTTCTTTTCTTTGAGAGACAAGCGATCATAGTAAATGAACATCCGTGGTTCCAATCGATGACCATAACGTTTGCGTAATCTCTGAATCTCTTGCACTAAGTCTGGATCTTGTATCTGATGATCTACTTTCCCATCTGTCATCAAGTTGATAATGGCTTGTGAAGTGGCAACTAGACGGAATTTATGGCCAATTCCTTCTTCATCTTTTGACTTCACCTCTAGAAACACTGGACTGTCTGCTTGAGGTTTTTCTATATAAGTCCGCATCCGAATTTTTTCACGGCGGTGTTGTTTGGCAAGAGCATCTTGAATGACATCAAAATTTTCCGTATCAAAATAAATGTTTGAAATGGTTGAGGTTGGGTAATCATCTTCTACGACGTATTCTTTTAAGTCTTTAATCAAGTCCTTCACGTCATCTTTTGCGACGATATATTTTGTTTCGATTCGTTTGAAACTTGTCTCAATTGTTTTTTTCATGTTTCTTCTCCTTTAAGGGGGGGATCTATTATTTCTAACCTTCAGTCAGTATGAATACGACTTACGTGCTTTCTAGTTTAATGGGACTTTCTTAACTGGTCATTAAGCCAAACTTAAAGAAAACTAAAGTTAAGGTTCCTTTCAGAAAAACTTTAGGAAACTTTCAGCTAGCAACTTTAGACTAGGAGCATATCAATTGAACGAGAGGAAAAGCTCATGAAATCAAACAAATGGAAATTTTTATTAACGGGGGCCGCAACCCTCACCTTACTGACAGCTTGCACCCAGGCGTCATCACAATCAGCTACAAAAAGCAATACTGCACAAACAACCGCTACTTCTACTTCAAAAAATAAAACAAACAATTCCAACTATTTTACAGATAAGGACAAGGACAGCTCTTATGATGAAAGCAAAGCCTCTACTGTAAAACTGTCTGGTTCGTCTGCAAGTGTATCAGGTGACGGCGTTACTGTATCTGGATCCACCGTGACCATCTCAAAGGCTGGAACCTATGTCATCTCTGGTGAATCCGATGGAGTTCAAATCAAGGTCGAAGCAGGTGACTCAGATGATGTTCACATCGTCTTGAAAGGCGTTACCATGACCAACACCAACGCGCCAATTTCTGCTACGAAAGCAGGTCATGTCTACCTCACTCTAGCAGACGGCACGACCAATACCTTGTCTGATTCAAGTTCAAACAATGATGAAGATGCCGATGCGGTCATCTTCTCTAAAGGCGACCTCACCATCAATGGTTCAGGTACACTCAACATTGACGCCAAGAAGAACAACGGTATCAAGGCCAATGACACTCTCCATATCACAGGTGGAACCTATAAGATCACGGCTGTAGGAGATGCCTTCAACGTCAATGACGAACTCAATATCACTGGTACGACCATGACCATCGATGCAGATGAAGATGCAGTCAAGGTGGATAATGATGAAGATACTTCGGTCGGAACCATGTATCTTTCAGATAACAAAATGACCATCACCGCAGGAGACGACGGAATCCATGCTTCTGGAGATCTGATCATCGATAGCGGAACCTATGAGGTAACAGAGTCTGTCGAAGGTCTCGAAGGAAAATCGATCACCATCAACGGTGGTGATATCACCATCTACGCAACTGATGATGGTGTCAATGCAGCCAATGCTAATGCTAACCAAGATGAAATTTTCTTCACCATGAATGGTGGAACCCTCAACGTTGAAGTTGGCCAAGGCGATACCGATCCAATTGATTCGAATGGAAATATCACTGTTACCGGAGGAACCATTAAATTAACGGGACAATCTGGATTCGACTTTGATGGTACTGCTACCTACACTGGCGGAGACATCTATATCAACGGTGAAAAACAAACGGAAATTGTCAACTCCATGCCTGGAGGCGGTGGGGCTCCAGGCGGTGGCGGACCTCAAGGCGGTGGACCTGGAGGCGGGCATCAATAATAACAAACAAAGGCAGGATTTCTTCCTGACCTTTTTTTGTTGCCTTTTTTATGATAGAATAGAAATTCAATCAGCTTATCGAAAGGAACATGATGAAAAAACAGACACTACCTCTTTTGTTCACACTCTTGCTGTCTCTTCTTTTTCTATCAGCCTGTGTGCCGGACCTTAAGATCAACTTTAAAAAAGTACCCACTGCTACCAGCTCAAAAAAGAAAACCTTTAAAAAAAGTAGCTCGAGTCGTTCTAGCCTCCCGAGTCGCTCAACCAGTTCAAATAGCTCAAGCAACTCCTCTAGCTCTCCCTCAACTACTACGGAAACCTCTTCTGACATCGTCACGACCGAAGGACTCCCTAAAAATGCTCAAGAAGCTCCAAAAGATAAGATTTATGCGACAGGGAACCTAAAAGTAGCCTACTCTAGAAATGACGATAAAATTTTTGCACAGACGCCGGATTATGAAGGATATACCACCGCTCTTGTCCAAACAATTCTTGGGAATCCAGAGAAACAAATAACAGACCCTGCTTATATTGCCGAATCTTTTGAAAATACCGAATTAGAAAATATTAAAGGGCTCTACCACGAGGGAAAAATCACAGGGGAACAAGCTCACGCCTTTTTGATGGGAGCTGTTGATCTCAAACAAGCTTCTAAATTCGGAGTAAACTACACCATTTACACCTATAAAAACAACACTATCCAACTGGTCTTTGAAAACGACCAACTTCTCTATATTACTCCAAATCCTGATATCGTCTTCTTTAAATAATTTACATTCTCGCTTAGACAAGCGAGAATTTTTGTTTCACATGAAACAAAAAACTCCCAACACATTCTGTTGGGAGTTCCCGAAGATTAGTCCTCTTCATATTGTTTTGGATTATAGAACCACATTCCTAGCCCTGCAAAAAGAGCAATAGTCATCAGAAGGAAGGCCACTTGATTTCCAATTTCTCCTGTCATCGAAATCGTTTGACGAAGACCAGAAACGGTATAACTCATTGGCAAGAATGGATGAATGGCTTGGAAAAAGCCATTTGTCAAAGCAAGAGGATAGGTTCCTGCACTAGAAGCCAATTGCAAGAGCAAGAGGATCAAGGAAAGGAAAGCACCGATCTTTCTTTGCCATGTTGTCAAAGCAGTCACGATAGACATGAAGGCCACACTACCAATCACACAAAGGAAGAGAGTAGCCATCTCATGATTAGCTGATAACCCAATCAAGTGAACGGCACCATAGACCAAGACTCCTGCAATCACCGCAATCGTTCCGTTGACCTCAAAGCGAGATTTAAACCATGCCCAGCGACTTTCAGGATGACGACCGGATGGCAATTTTGCAAAGATCATATTGGTTGACAAGGCACAAACAAAGAGTGCTACAGAGATCATATAAGGAGCCATTCCGACACCATTCACCGGGACATTGTCACGGTCTGTTTTAGACAAAGTGACAGGATCTGCTAAGGTTTTAGCGTTTTCTTTTTCAGTTGTAGCCACATTCAATTGTCCCTTAGCATCGTTTAATCCTTGACTCAAGGTTTGGCTTCCTGTTGCTAATTCACCTAAACCATTTGTCAATGTTTGGCCACCTGCTGCTAATTTGCTGGACCCATCTGAGATTTGATTTGCACCGTCGGCTAGTTTATCAGCTCCGGTAACTAGTTGACCTGATTTTTCTGTCAACTGATTGACACCAGTGACAAGTTTATTGACACCACCTGCCAACTCTGGAGTCTTGCTGTTCAATTGTCCTACACCGTCAGCTAATTTTCCAGCACCAGCAACCAATTCACCCGACTTACCTGTTAATTGGGTCGCTCCTGAAGCCAGTTGATTCATGCCTGATGTCAAGGCAGGCATCTTCCCATTTAACTCACCTAGACCAGAAGCCAATTGATTGCTTCCTGCAAGTAATTCTGATGATTTACTATCTAGTTGACCAACACCTGCTGCTAACTGACTAGCCCCATTTGTTAAAGTACTGCTATTCGTCTGAAGTTGGGTTGCTCCATTAGCGATTTTATCGACACCAGCTGTATAAGCGCTGATCCCTTGACTGATGGTTTGACTAGCTGGCAACAATTGTCCACTAACTGCGGATTGGATCTTAGACAAGCCACTTGACAAGTCTGTCAAGGTAGAAGAAGCTGTCGGTAAAACTTGATTGGCTGCCGTTTGCAGTTGTGTCAAGCTATTTCCTGTATTCAAACTACCTTGGATCGTTTGAATCGTTGTCAAGATCCCTTGAGCCGCCGTTTCACTCGAGCTTGGGCTCGATGAGATTGCCGCATTGATTTCCGCTTGTTGGTCAGCTGTCATTGCTTGATAGGCTGCTGTCCCTTGCACACTTGCAAGGGCATTTGCACGATCCGCTTGGGCTGAAGCAAGGATTGATTGAGCTGAATTCGCAATACTCGTCAATCCAGACGAAAGTTGACTGGTATCTACCGTAGCATTTTGAATCGCTGCATTTAATTGGTTTAAACCTGCTGCCAATTGATCAATCTGAGCGGATTGACTTGTAGAAGCTTGTAGCTGGCTTGATAATGTTTGAATACCTGATTCTAATTGTGAAACCCCATTTCGAAGGGTAGCAGATTGACTACTTAATTGACCCGCTCCCTCTGATAAAGTAGCGACTCCATTTGTATAGGTTGCTAAACCATTTGAAAAGTTAGATAGGCCTGAATTCAATTGACGCACGCCATTGGTATAATTCCCAAGACCATCATTGAGGGTCCCCATACCGCTGGTTAATTGACCAACTCCTGAAGCCAACTGAGGGGTTTGACTCGCCATTTGATTGAGACCATTTCCTAATCGATCCACTCCGGTAGCATAAGCCATCAAGCCTGTATTAAAAGTACCAAACCCATTATTTAATTGATTGACGCCAGATACCAAGTTTGGAAGTTGACCAGCCATTTGATTGAGACCATTTCCTAATTGACCAACACCATCTGTATAAGCCGCTAGACCTGTACGAAGAGTAGTTGCACCATCTGAAAATGCTAAGCTTGAACGAGCCAATGTATTCAAATTAGTAGATAGTGTTTGACCACCATCTTCCAATTTACTTGCACCATCTGCTAATTTAGCACTTCCATCTGCCGCTGTCCCCATACCAGTTTTAAGCGATCCCATTTTGGAAAATAAAGCTGTTGTATACGTATTGGTCACTTTTTCAGCCACTGACTGCTTCATTTTTGTCATCGCAGTGTCGCTCATTTTCCCTGCGATAAAACTATGACCACTGGACGTTTGGTAATCAATGGTCATCTGTTCCGGATGATTGGTTAAGATGGAGCTAGCTTTTTTTGAAAGATCCTCAGGCAGGGTTACAATCATATAATAATCGCCATTTTTGAGACCATCTTTCGCAGCTTTCTCATCTACAAAATGAAAATCAAGTGAGTCATTGTCCTTCAAATTGGACACCATGTCTTTTCCGATTTCCATTTTTTGTCCATTATATGTAGCAGATTGATCCTTATTGACAACCGCTACAGGAAGATCCGAAACTTGGCCATATGGATCCCACATGGAAGATAGAAAAATAATATTATAAAGAGCTGGAATCAAAGCAACTCCAATCATGACAATGATAAATGTTGGCTTTTTAAGAATAGCCTTCCATTCTTTCATCATATTTTTTGTCTCCTTTTTATACACATTGTCTAAATTTCTGATATAATAGATTATACAGTTTCTAGAAATTTTCACAAGTAGGAAATCTTTATTTTTAGACACTGTGTATAATTTTGTGCAAAAAGGATTAACAGATGACTGAGAGCAATAAACGATTAAAAACAAAACGAAATATCGAGGAGGCGATGGTTCGACTACTAGAAAAGGAATCATTCGACCAAATCACAACGGTTGAGTTAGCACAAGAATCCGGCATTAGTCGCTCTAGCTTTTATACCCACTATCGAGACAAGTATGATATGATCGAGCGCTACCAACAAGCACTCTTTCACAAGCTTGAATATATCTTTGATAAACACCAAGATGACAAGCGCCAAGCGATTACAGAAGTGTTCGAATTTCTAACCAAGGAGCCACTCTTTGCGGTTCTTCTGACAGAGAATGGAACCAAAGAGATCCAAACCTTCTTACGACATAAATTACAGATTCTTCTGGTTGATAGTTTGCAAGAGCGCTATAGTCATAAATCATTAACAGATATTGAAAGAGTCTACAGTTCTGTCTATCTGACCAATGCCTTCTTCGGAGTCTGTCAGATGTGGGTTTCGCGCGGAAAAAAAGAAAGCCCTCAACAAATGGCTGAATTTTTAATGAAAATGTTACGGTAACAGTCTCTCCTGATCGATCTAGATCAGGAGTTTTTTTATTATCAGGTTTAGGTTTTAAGAAAACAAAAAGGAGAGCAAACCCAGAAATCAACCCTTTAAGACAAAACAAAAAGCCCACTGTAGTAGGCTTTCTGCAAAGTATATCTTAAAATTAAAGCATTTTGTTGTAGAATTCAACGACAAGTGCTTCGTTGATTTCTGGGTTGATTTCATCGCGTTCTGGAAGGCGAGTCAATGAACCTTCAAGTTTGTCAGCATCGAATGATACGAATGCTGGACGTCCAACTGTAGCTTCAACAGCTTCAAGGATAGCTGGAACTTTAGCTGATTTTTCGCGAACTGAGATCACTTGACCTGGAGTTACGCGGTATGAAGGGATATCAACGCGTTTTCCGTCAACAAGGATGTGACCGTGGTTAACGAATTGACGAGCTTGACGACGAGTAGTCGCAAGTCCAAGACGGTAAACAACGTTATCCAAACGACGTTCCAAAAGAAGCATGAAGTTGAAACCGACAGTTCCTTCTTTAACTTTAGTAGCTTGTACGAACAAGTTACGGAATTGTTTTTCACCAAGTCCGTAAGAGAAACGAAGTTTTTGCTTTTCAGCTAATTGCAAACCGTATTCTGATAATTTTGAACGGTTGTTTGGTCCGTGTTGACCTGGTACGTAGTTACGACGTGCCAATTCTTTACCTGTACCTGTAAGTGACAAGCCAAGACGGCGAGATTGTTTCCAAGATGGTCCTGTATAACGTGACATTTAAAATGTCCTCCTATAAAAATAATTTTTGTAGGAAATAACGTTTTAGACAAACCTGATTCGTTCAGAAAGCCTTCGCCCAAACAGCAAAGGTTACTTTTCTAGCTGACTTCCTGTTGACGAGCTTCATTTTGTCCTGCTGTCATTTCGCACAAATTCTATTCTATCACGGAATAGAAACTTTGTAAAGTCCTTCAAAACAATTTCAATGAAATTCAGACAATAATTCTATGATTCGTTTTTTATATTGCAATTGTTGCCAGTCTCTATCCGTTGCTGGATCCCATTTTAAAGGAAGATCTGCAATAATTTCACCGGGATTATGATTTAAGATATAGATCCGGTCACTCAATGTCAAAGCTTCTTCGATACTATGAGTGATCACTAGAGTGGTGAGACCAAGACGTTCCTTACTGTCTAGATACCAGTGATAAAGATCCTGCCTTGTCAATTCATCTAAGGCACTAAAAGCTTCATCTAATAGGAAGACAGAATGACCCAGAAGATAGGTTCTCAATAGCGCCACCCGTTGCCGCATCCCCCCACTCAGGGCATTGGGATAAAGGTTGGCGATACTTCCCAATTTAAATTCATCTAACAATTTTAGAGCTGTAGATGTCGCCTCTTCCTTAGGAATCTTTTTCAATTGAAGGGGAAGAATAATATTTCCCAATACTGTCTTATGTTCCAACAAAAGATCCTTTTGTAGCATATAGCTGACTTTCCCAAAGGAGATCGGAGCATTATCTACTTCTATGGTACCCTTTTGTAAGGGAAGGATCCCAGCAATTAAATTAAACAAGGTTGATTTCCCTACCCCACTCGGACCTAGAATAGAGACGATTTCTCCTTTTTGCACTTCTAGTGATACATTATTTAAAACTGCTTTATCTCCAAAAGAGAAACTTACATCTTTTACGGTTAAAATATCAGTCACCTACCAATTCGTTTGTGAAACCTTTGTCTTCTAAGTCATTTGAAACCAATCCTTGCTCTTTTGCCCAAGCATAAAAAGCATTCCACCGCTTAGGATCAAACTGCCCCCACTTGTCCTTGTCTGAAGCATATTGATTAGAAAGATATTTTTGGGAAGCGAGTACAAAATCACGCTGGTTAGCTAAGGCAGGGGCCTGTTTGATCAAGATATCCGCAGCTTCTTCTGGATGCTCTATAGCATATTGGTAGCCTTTTTTCACCGCTTGAATGAATTTTTTTGCTTCCTCTTTATGAGACTTCAAATAGTCATTGTTAGCAATAATAACAGGCGAATAGTAGTCAAATGCAGGAACAAAATCTTTCATATAGAAGAAATTGGTCTTCATTCCCTTTTGCTCAGCTAAAATTCCATCCCAACCGTGATAAATCCAAGCAGCATCAAAGACCTTATTTTCAATCGGAGTAATGGAATTTGAATCACTATTTGGAACCAATTTTACTTGATTAAAATCAGCCCCCTCTTTTTTCATCATCGATTTGATCATTTCCAACTCAATCGGATCATTCCAGGTACCATACTTCTTACCAACCAAATCTTTTGGACTTGTGATCGCTGCATCTTTTCTTGAAATAATCCCTGACGTATTGTGTTCGACGATAGCTGCAACAGCGGTAATCCCCGCACCTTTATCCAATTTCTTGGCCATAGAATCTTGGAAATAAATACCAAATGGAGCTTTCCCATTAATAATCAAATCAGAACTACTGTCTTCCGGCGGAAGTTTTATATCTACATCCAGTCCTGCATCTTTAAAATACCCTTTTTCCTTTGCTACATAGAGACCCGTATGATTGGTATTCGGGGTCCAATCTAGAATAAAATCAATCTTTTTCAAACTACTTGACGATTGCTTGACAGAATTTTGACAAGCACTCAAGAAAACAAATCCCAATATTATTGATAAAAATAAACCTATTGACTTTTTCATTAGCTATACCTCTTTTACATTTTTGTCAATTTAATTTTTACACCATTTACAAGTTTGTCAATCCTTTTTCCATTTCAGAATGGTTCGTTCTAATTGGTCAACGAGAAACATACCGAGTAAACTAATAGCAGAAATCAATACAATGATCGCAAACATCGTATCATACTGAAATAACTTCTTCGACTGGATCATATAGACCCCCAATCCATCAAAACCTCCTAACCATTCTGAAACTACCGTACTGATAAAAGCATAGGAAACGCTCACACGTAAACCTGCAAAAAAATAAGGAAGCGCTGCAGGAATTTTATAATGGACTAAAGTCTGAAAGCGATTGGCTTGCATAATCTGAAACAATCTCAGAATATCTTGATCGCAATGCCGAAAACCATCTAACAGACTGACTACGATGGGAAATACCACCGTAATAATGATCAAAACCAGTTTTGGAAGCATACCATAACCAAACCAAAGAACCAGGATAGGGGCCAAGGCAATCGTCGGAATGGTTTGAATAACAACCATAAAAGGATATACCAGATCATTCACCCATTGAAAACTATCCATGAGAATCGCAAAGCCAGCAGCAAGAAGAACCCCTATAACAAGTCCAATCAAGGCCACTTGAAGGGTAGACAAACTGTGATGAATCAGGAGAACTCGATCTCGTACAAAGGCATTCCCAATTTCAAGTGGCGTTGGTAATACAAATTTGGGGAGGATATTTAAAAATCCTGCTAACTGCCATAAGACAAGAAGACTGCTAAAACCTGCAAATCCTATCAATTGTTTTGAATATCTTTTTACAAGAGACATCGTAACCTCCTTTCTCACAAATAAAAAACGCCTCCAAAATAGGAGACGGATTGCACAAGGTCACTCATAACGAAAAATACATTTCATTTGTTTCCTACGCTGGCATTACCCAGATCAGGTGCGGTCGAAGCTTACACTTCCTCTCAGACTGTACACAGACTCCCATATGTATTTATTATAATAACTGATTTAGACGATAAAAGCAAGGAATTAATCCAAATAACGAATTAAATTCTTCTCTGTCAAAATATCTGAATAGGTGTAAGACTCCACGTAGGTATTAGCTGGTTCACCTGGTAAACTATTGTCGTTCGTATACTCGATAATAAATAAAGAAGGATAGACCTCAATCAAGCGTCCAAATTTATTTTTTTGACGTTTCCGTCCATTTTCAAGTGTCATTTCAACCACTTGTCCTTCATGAGCCTTGATCTCTTCCTTAATTTTTTTCATTTTTGCAACATCTGTAAATGCATCACTCATCTTATTGATCCTCTCTCTTTGAAATACTTGAGAATTTATTGTATTCCTTTTGGAATATTAATTCGACTGTCCCACGCGCACCTGAACGGTTTTTCTCAATAATCACTTCAACCGTATTATTGGGCATTACATCTTCTTCCTCTTCACCAGCTCGATCATAATAATCATCACGGTACAAGAAAGCAACAATATCCGCATCCTGCTCAATCGATCCAGATTCACGAATATCAGAAAGAACAGGACGTTTGTCTTGGCGCTGTTCCACACCACGTGATAGCTGACTCAAAGCAATAACGGGAACTTTTAGTTCCTTCGCCAAAATCTTTAACTGACGAGAAATTTCTGAAACTTCCTGTTGACGGTTTTCTCTTCCAGTTCCTGTAATCAGCTGCAGGTAGTCAATCAGAATAAGACCGAGATTGCCTGTTTCCTGCGCTAATTTTCTTGCTCTCGAACGAATCTCAGTGATCCGAATTCCTGGGGTATCATCGATGTAAATACTCGCATTGGCCAAATTTCCTTGAGCAATGGCATATTTCCGCCACTCTTCATCCGTCAATTGACCTGTACGAATCGAATGGGATTCAATCAAGCCTTCAGCTGCTAACATCCGGTCAACCAAACTTTCAGCACCCATTTCTAATGAGAAAATAGCCACTGTCTTATCCAACTTTGTCCCGATATTTTGAGCAATATTTAGAGCAAAGGCTGTTTTCCCTACTGCAGGACGAGCCGCTAAAATAATCAATTCTTCCTCATGTAGCCCTGTCGTCATATGGTCCAAATCGCGATAGCCTGTCGCAATACCCGTAACATCAGAGGTTTGAAGCGAGCGGGCTTCCAAGCTACCAAAATTTATATTCAAGATGTCTCGAATATTTTTAAATCCACTACGATTTGCGTTTTCACTAACATCAATCAGAGCTTTTTCAGCACCCGCAATGATTTCATCTGAAGGACTTGCACCATCATAAGCTTGATTAATACTTTCCGTTAATCGAGAGATCAATCGACGTAAAACAGCTTTTTCGGCAACAATTTTCGCGTAATACTCTGCGTTAGCTGAAGTTGGTACCGAATTAATGACTTCTACCAAATAGGAGAGACCGCCAATATTTTGGAGATCCCCCTGACTATCTAAAATATTTCGAACAGTCGTCGCATCAATCGCATCCCCGCGGTCAGCTAGATCGATCATGGCTTTAAAAATCAAACGGTGCGAGTACTTAAAGAAATCGCCAGGCTCGATATATTCACGAACAAAGACCAATTTCCCCTCATCAATAAAAATGGCTCCCAACACTGATTGTTCAGCTTGGATATCTTGAGGTTGTGTTCGTAATTCCTCTATCTCAGCCATAAAAAAACCTTTCTATCGATCGTGTTTACCCTTCGTTTACACGAATATTAATCACACCTGTAACATCTTGATAAATTTTTACAGGGACGTCAATCAAACCTGTTGAACGAATTGGAGTGGAAACTTGGATATGACGTTTATCAATCTTAATGCCAAATTGTTTCTCAAGTTCTTCTGCAATCTTTTTATTGGTAATAGAGCCGAAAGTACGGCCATCTGGCCCAATTTTTTCAGTGAATTGAACAACAGTTGCTTCTTCTTCTAATTTTGCTTTAATCTTTTGCGCTTCCGCTAACAATTCAGCATGCGCTTTTTCTTCTGACTTTTGCTTTCCACGAAGTTCACCGATTGCTTGGGCATTGGCTTCTTTCGCAAGATTTTTCTTGATCAAAAAGTTTTGTGCATAACCAGTAGGTACTTCTTTAATTTCGCCTTTTTTACCTTTACCTTTTACATCCGCTAAGAAAATAACTTTCATTCTACATTCTCCTTTTCAATAGTTACTTCGTTTTCAATAGTCTCAATCAGTTGTTGACGAATACTCATCAAATCTTGACCCTCAATTTGAGAGGCTGCCGAGTTGAAATGACCTCCTCCGCCAAGCTGTTCCATGATACGCTGTACATTGACTTTGCTTCGACTTCGTGCAGAAATCGAGACAGTCCCACTTTGATTACAAGCAATGACAAAGGTTGCTTCCACCTCAGACATGGCTAGCATACTATCAGCTGCTTTACTAATAGTTACTGAATCATAGGCTTTAGTCGTATTGGCACAAGCTACGATGATATGTGGCAAAATCTTTTCACCAGTCAAGATCAGTTCGTTCACTTCGCGGTACTCATCAAACTGAATCGCAGAGATCTCCTGGATGGTTACACTATCACTACCTCTTGAACGAAGGTAACTCGCCACATCAAAGGTCCGACTCGTAACACGTGCGGAGAAGTTCTTAGTATCCAGCATAATCCCAGCCATCAAGACACTAGCTTGAATCTTCGTTAACCGATTTTTCTTCGACTTCTGGAACTGAATCAGTTCACTAACCAATTCGCTCGCACTACTTGCTCCACTTTCAATATAGGTGATCAGAACATTTTCAGGGAAATCATCATCCCGACGGTGATGGTCAATGACAATAATCTGTTTAAATTCCTGATAAAACTCTTTTGAAAGAGTCAAGGCTGTCTTAGAATGGTCCACCATAATTAACAAAGAGCGATCCGTCACCATTTGCATGGCTTCCTCTAGGGGAAGGATTTTCGTCACCTGCTCTTCTTCTAGTTTCGCAATTGCTCTTGAAATATCACTAGCCATTGCATGCGGGTCATAGACCACATAAGAGGAAGCCAAAATATTGCTAGAGAAAAACTGCATCCCCACAGACGCTCCTAAAGCGTCCATATCCAAGTTTCTATGCCCAACAATGAAAACTTGATCAACAGATTTAATCTTATCCGAAATAGCTGTCATCATAGCGCGTGTGCGAGTCCGAGTCCGCTTCACAGCCGAAGCTGTTCCACCACCAAAGAAAATAGGGTTTTTCTGTTCATCATTTTCTTTGACTACTGCTTGATCCCCACCACGAACTTCCGCAAGGTTTAGGTTCAAGAGAGCCACTTTACCAATCTCATCATGCTCCCCGTCACCATACGAGAATCCCATACTTAAGGTAATAGGTAGCTCACGATTTTTAGCTTCTTCACGGAATTGATCGATGACAGAAAATTTTGATTCCATCAACTGTTCTAAGACCGTGTAGTCTGTAAACAAATAGAAACGATCCATCCCCACACGTCTGTAAAACATATGGTAATGAGCTGTAAACTCTTCTACAAAGTTGGCAATAAAACTATTGATATTGCTAATATCAGAGTCTGAAATGACATCTTCTAGATCATCATAGTTATCAACAGAAATAATACCGATAACGGGACGAGTTGTCACCAATCCCACAGTTGCTTCATACTCACTTGAAACATCAAAAAAGTAAACAACACTAGACGTCTGATCAAAGTAAACAGAATATTTCTTATCGGCTACCGTGACATAATGACCTTTATCCTCAAACAAAGTATTGAGTAACTTTTTCAAGGATTCAACATCAAAGTCCCCATCATCTGTTGAAAAAATCAATTCAGCATAAGGGTTGAACCACTCTACTTCATTTGTCTCTTCATTAATTTTGATAACTCCAACAGGCATTTTATCAAGGAGAGATGCTAATCCGCTTTCTGCCTGATGGTTAACATATTGTATTTGTTCTAATTCATCTAACTCTGAAATTTGTAACTGGTATTCAAATAAAGCAATCAATCCAGCTAAGACTAAAAAAATTGCAATGAGAGTTACATAGCCTTTGCCAAAGATTCTTAAAAAAATTGCTAAAATTGCAAATGAAATAAAACCAATTAACACATAATGGATGAACGATAAACGAAATTTTTTCATCATAAACCTCTTCTCGGAATTATACCATAAATAGAGGTAAAAAGCGAGGTTTCTCTCTATATTACAGAGAAGAAAGACCCGTAAAAAGCTCTTCCTCCGCTTCACTACTTTGTAAACAAGGGTTTACAACTGTGTAAACAGCAACAACAGATTTCAATCCATAAAATTGAGGCTGAAACATCATCTCAGCCCCATTTGATTAGTGGTTTGCTTTGTTTTTGGAGATACTACGAGATTTACCTTCCAAGTAAACCATTAAAATAGAGATATCCGCTGGATTGACACCTGAGATACGACTTGCTTGACCAATCGTTTCTGGATTAATTAATTTAAATTTTTGACGCGCTTCGGTTGCAATAGAGTCAATATCATCCCAGTCAATATTCGCAGGAATTCGTTTTTCTTCCATACGCTTCATTTTTTCGACTTGGTCCATTGCTTTTGAGATATAGCCTTCGTATTTAATTTCAGTTTCAATCAATTCAATGATTTTATCATCCAGTTCTTCAGCTGCAGGACCGATAAATTCTACCACATCTTGGTAAGAGACTTCTGGTCGTCGCAAGAATTCTTTAGCAGTGACAGCATCTGTCAATGGTTTAAAGCCCATTGCAGCAACCTTTTCATTGGTTTCCTTTACAGGCTTTAACTTAATGCTATCCAAACGCTTCATCTCGTTTTCAAACTGATACTTCTTGGTTTCGAAACGTTGCCAACGTTCATCATCTACCAATCCAATTGCTCGTCCCATTTCTGTCAAGCGCATATCGGCATTATCATGACGCAAAATCAGACGGTATTCTGCACGGCTTGTTAACAAACGATACGGTTCGATCGTTCCCTTTGTTACCAAGTCATCGATCATGACCCCAATATAACCATCACTGCGTTTCAAAATGAGTTCTGGTTTTCCTTGGATTTTTAGCGCCGCATTGATCCCTGCAATAATTCCTTGACCAGCGGCCTCCTCATAGCCAGACGTTCCATTGGTTTGCCCAGCTGTAAAGAGACCTGAAATTTTCTTGGTTTCCAAAGTTGCGCGCAATTGATGAGGCAAAACCATATCATACTCAATCGCATAACCCGTTCGCATCATTTCTGCCTTCTCAAGTCCCTTAATAGAATGGACGAGATCCCGCTGAACATCCTCTGGTAAACTCGTTGACAGTCCTTGAACATAGACTTCTTCTGTATTTCGTCCCTCAGGTTCTAAAAATAGTTGATGACGCTCTTTGTCAGCAAAACGGACAATTTTATCCTCAATGGACGGACAATAGCGAGGACCCACTCCCTTTACAACCCCTGTAAACATAGGGGCCCGGTGTAAATTATTCTGGATAATTTCATGGCTATGCCCATTCGTATAAGTCAACCAACAAGGGACTTGATCCTTTACATAATCTTCATCACGCGATGTATAAGAAAAATGATTTGGAGCTTCATCTCCAGGTTGAATTTCCGTTTCGTCATAGTTAATTGACGATGCCTTTACACGAGGTGGCGTCCCTGTTTTGAAACGTCCAATTTCTAATCCTAGCTGTTTGAGATTATCGGCCAAATTGATAGAAGCTAGACTATGATTAGGCCCTGACGAATACTTGAGATCTCCAATGATAATTTCTCCGCGTAAAGCTGTCCCAGTAGTGACAATAACAGCCTTTGCTCCATACTCTTGTTGAGTCGCAGTCCTTACACCAACAACCTTACCATTCTCCACCAAAATCTCATCAATCATAGTTTGGCGAAGAGTTAAATTTTCTTGGTTTTCAACTGTTTTCCGCATTTCTTTTGAGTAAAGTTCTTTGTCTGCTTGAGCCCGAAGTGCACGAACCGCAGGACCTTTACCAGTATTGAGCATTTTCATTTGGATGTAGGTCTTGTCGATATTCTTCGCCATTTCTCCACCGAGGGCATCGACTTCACGCACGACAATCCCCTTAGCAGAACCACCAATAGAGGGATTACAAGGCATAAAAGCCAGCATTTCAATGTTAATAGTCGCAAGTAAGACCTTACAACCCATACGGCTAGCAGCTAGGGAGGCTTCTACTCCCGCATGCCCCGCACCGATTACAATGATATCGTATTCTTCAATAAAATTATAAGTCATTTTTTCTCCTATTTCTCAAGATGGATGTGTCGTAATTTTCCGTCCCATTCTGGTAGGGCTGATTTTAAAAAGGCTGGTTTCAGGTCAACAGTGTGTAAATCATCTAAAGCAATCCAACGGCAAGGTAATCGCTTTGTATCTTCCTGCATGACCAAAGGTGCATCTTCTAGCAAGTCCACCAAATAATGAAATTCAATGTTATGATAGTGGATTCCAGCTTGTTCAAAGTGATTTTCAACCACGAAAGCTAACGGACCTACTGTAGATGTAACACCAAGTTCCTCTTTGACTTCACGAACTACCGCATCCTCTGTAGTTTCATTGACTTGAATAGCACCTCCGATTGTATAACAGCCGTCCTCATCTTCTATGACGAACAAGCGATTATCTTTTACAATCAAAGCAGTCGCTCTCACGCCAAAAACAGTAGAACCTATTTTCGTCCGAAAATCCTGTTGCCTCATTTTACTTCCTTTCGAAATCACACAAAAATAGTCAAAACTCTGAGAAGTGCAGGACAAAAAAGCCTGCAACATCCATGAGCTTTGACCATCATTTCTATTGCTTTTATTATTGTAGCAAATTGAGAAAATTTGTCAATTTAAATATACTAAGATTGACGGATTGCTTCAAAAACTCCTTTGTCAATCTCAACTGGATCAGAGAATGCATCTAGAACAATCCCTCTCACTGGAAACTTTCCTATCCTTTCTGCAGTAAATAAACAGTCCGTAAAAGGTATTTGCAGCCAAGAAAAACGATCGTAATAATCTTTAGGAATATCCTGTTCCGTCAAGAAACAAGGATAAAAGTAGTCGTCTCCCTTTCGTAGAATATCCGGTTTTAGACGAACACCTTCTTGTTCGTCACTCCCATCCATTAAAGAGGCATTAAAGGGAACCCAAACTTTAGATTGCTTCAATTCCTTGAACAAAGCTTCAATTGACTCCGTCGTTTTCTCCCTCAAATACTGTTTCTTATAGTCAGAGATAGTCTTTGTGTTCTCTATTTTTTTCTTAAAGAACTGAAACACTTTCGTTCCTCCTAGAAAATCTAAATATACTGACAAACTTTTCCATCCCGATAAGCATTGTCAATCAAGCCACCGCCTAGACACTCTTCACCGTCGTAAAAGACAACAGCTTGTCCTGGTGTAATAGCTCGTTGAGGTTCTGCAAAAATCACTTCTGCCTTATCACCTTTAACGTGTACAGTTACCTTAGAATCTGGTTGACGATAGCGGAACTTAGCTGTACACTCTAATGTAAACTCTTCTGGCATATCTCGTGTAAAGTGAACTTGACTAGCCTGTAAACTTGTTGACATCAATGCTTCATGATAGAAGCCTTGACCTACATAAAGAATATTTTGACTAAGGTCTTTACCAACTACAAACCATGGCGCATTGTCTCCACCTTGTTGGCCTCCAATTCCAAGCCCACCCCGTTGACCGATTGTGTAATACATCAAACCTGCATGTTCACCCATATCTCGTCCATCAATGGTCATCATTCGACCTGGTTGGGCAGGAAGGTAATTCCCTAGAAACTCTTTGAAATTTTTTTCTCCAATAAAGCAAATTCCAGTTGAGTCTTTCTTTTTAGCTGTTGCTAATCCAGCTTCTTCAGCTAGACGGCGAACTTCAGGCTTTTCCAAATGTCCCAATGGGAACATGGTTTTTTGAAGTTGTTCTTGTGACAGCTGGCTTAAGAAATAAGTTTGGTCCTTCCCGTTGTCAACACCACGTAACATATGAACAATGCCATCCTCATCACGCGCCACGCGCGCATAGTGCCCTGTCGCTACATAATCTGCACCGAGTGTCATAGCATAATCTAAAAAGGCCTTAAATTTGATTTCCTTATTACACATGACATCCGGATTTGGTGTTCGACCAGCTCGGTATTCAGCAAGGAAATATTCAAAGACACGATCCCAGTATTCTTTCTCAAAGTTGACAGAATAGTAAGGAATGCCAATTTGGTCTGCAACCGCTGCTACATCTTTGTAATCTTCTGTAGCTGTACAGACGCCATTTTCGTCTGTGTCGTCCCAGTTTTTCATGAAGATGCCGATGACATCGTAACCCTGTTGCTTTAATAATAAAGCTGTTACAGATGAATCCACACCACCACTCATACCAACAACAACACGTGTTTTCGAGTTATCACTCATAGATTTCTCCCATCTTTTCGTTTCTCACGATTGAAGGTCGTGGTTTGCTTCAACGATTGAAGGTCGTTTTGAGCAGTTACCATTTTAACACGCTTTATATTAGAAAACAAGCATCTTACTATTCTTTTTGTTGATCAGGATCGATGGGTTTACAAGTCTGTAAATTTAAAAAGAGTCCTATTCAAGAACTCTTTTTAAACGAATTTAATACCAGCCATTTGCCAACCAGAAATTTTTAGCTGCTGACCATGATCCATAACGGTTGACAACATATTGATTGGCTACTTTTTCTTGGTTTGCAGGTGATAAATCACCATTCAAATAAGTGATAGTTAATTGGTAACGGCCATAATATTGGCCATTTTGTGCTGTATAGCTACCACTTGACTCTTTCTGAGCAATCCATTCCTTAGCAGCCGCGTCTTCCGCACTCAAGCCATCTGAAGCAGAGACAGTAGTTGTTGCTTGTGTAGTATCAGTTTTACTAGCAGGAGCTTGCTCCGTAGTTTTCTGCGTTGTATTTGCATCTTCAATCTCAAGAACTTGACCAACTGAGATGAGATTCACGTTACTAATCTTATTTTTCTTAGCAATCGCATCAACCGTTGTGTTCCTCTCTTTAGCAACAGCAGATAAAGTATCACCTGATTTTACAGTATAAGAATCTGCATTCGCTACAATTGGAAGGAAAAGTCCTGCAAGTAAACTAAGTCCAATAATTCGTTTCATCATTTGTTTTTTATTCATTATTATATACTCCTTTATTGGTATACCTCTATACTACACAAGAAATATTTCATATTTATTGAAATAATGTGTCAAATATTTCAGTCAGATGTTAGAAATACTAAAAATCCAGGATAATATAAATGCTTTAAGCCCCCTTTAAGATTTCTCAGATATTTCGGGAAAAATAGAAGAAATCATCAGCCATATCTGATATAATGAAGTAAAGTGATCACAAAGGAGCAGAGCATGAACTCTTTAAAATTCCAATCAGTTTTTGATATTATTGGACCTGTAATGATCGGCCCATCCAGTAGTCACACTGCAGGTGCTGTTCGAATTGGTAAAATTGTTTCTTCTATCTTTGGAGAGGAGCCAAAAGAAGTTGAGTTCCAATTATTTAATTCCTTCGCCAAAACCTATCGTGGTCATGGAACAGATTTAGCCTTAGTAGCGGGCATCTTAGGAATGGACACAGATGATCCTAGAATCCCAGATAGTCTAAAAATTGCACATGAACGAGGCATTCGGATTGTTTGGTCTATTCAAAAAGAAAGCAATGCTCCTCACCCAAACACAACGACTATTACTGTTAAAAATGATCATAAAACGATTTCTGTCACCGGAATCTCAATTGGTGGTGGGAACATACAAGTTACTGAGTTAAATGGCTTTGCTATCTCGCTAAATATGAATACTCCAACCATTATCATTGTTCACCAGGACGTCCCTGGAATGATCGCCCATGTGACAGAAGCTCTTTCTCGCTATGATATTAACATTGCACAAATGAATGTGACGCGGGAAAAAGCTGGAGAAAAAGCGATTATGATTATAGAAGTTGACTCAAGGAGTTGTGAAGCAGCTATCGATGATATCCGTAAAATTCCTCATCTTCATAATGTCAACTTTTTCAAATAAGGAGTTCATATGTTTTATTCAATTGTAGACCTCGTAGAACAAGCAAGCACGCAATACGAAGGAAACGTCGCAGAGTTAATGATTGCAACTGAATTTGAACTAACTGGTCGTGAACGAGAAGAAGTCCTACGATTAATGACCCGTAATTTAGAAGTGATGATTGATTCTGTAAAGTTAGGGTTAAATGAAAACCACTCTCGTAGTGGGTTAACCGGTGGGGATGCCGCAAAATTAGATCGCTATATCAAATCAGGAAAAACGTTATCTGACTTGACCGTCCTAACCGCAGCGAAGAATGCTATTGCTGTCAACGAACACAATGCTAAGATGGGACTGGTCTGTGCAACACCCACTGCAGGATCTGCCGGCTGTCTTCCCGCAGTTCTCACTGCAGCTACCCAAAAATTAGGGTTAAACCGTCAGCAACAATTAGATTTTCTACTGACAGCTGGAGCTTTTGGTTTAGTGATCGCAAATAATGCTTCTATTTCAGGTGCAGAAGGTGGTTGTCAAGCAGAAGTTGGTTCTGCTTCAGCTATGAGTGCGGCAGCATTGACACTAGCTGCTGGGGGAACTCCTTATCAAGCGAGTCAGGCAGTCTGTTTTGTCATCAAAAACATGCTTGGTCTCATTTGTGATCCAGTAGCAGGACTCGTGGAAGTTCCATGTGTCAAACGAAACGCAATGGGAGCCAGCTATGCCTTCATTGCTGCTGATATGGCCTTAGCAGGTATTGAATCAAAAATACCTGTTGATGAAGTGATTGACGCCATGTACCAAGTTGGATCTAGTCTTCCGACTGCCTTTAGAGAAACAGCTGAAGGAGGATTGGCAGCAACACCAACCGGACGTAGATTACAAAAAGAGATATTTGGAGAATAGCATGCGAGCCTTATTTTTTGACTTAGACGGAACATTAGTTGACAGTTCCAAGGGAATTACAGAGAGTTTTCAACATACATTCGATACTTTGAAGGTTCCTCAACCCGATCTCAAAACCATCCGTAGTTTTATGGGACCACCTTTGATTTCTAGTTTTGAAGCTACCCTTCCTGAAACTTTGGTAGATCAAGCCGTAACTATCTATCGCCAGTATTATCATGAAAAAGGTCAATACAAATCAACTCTGTTTCCTCAGATAGTAGAAGCTTTGAAAGCATTACATGACGAAAACATTCCTCTTTATGTAACCACTTCAAAACATGAACCAGTTGCTTTACAGATGTGTCAAGATTTAGGTATCGCTAAATACTTTAAAGGAATTTATGGATCAAATTCAGATCGTATCCACAAAGCCGATGTCATTCGATACGCCTTGTCAATCAATGACCTTCCAAAAGAGGAGACAGTGATTATTGGAGACACAAAATTTGACCTCATTGGAGGTCAAGCAGTTGGCATAAAAACCATGGCCGTCACTTGGGGATTTGGAGATCTTGATGAGCTACTTCTTTACTCACCAGATTTTATTTGTCACTCTCCACTTGACATTCTTGAGACATTAAAAAAATAGGTTTACAAATTGTAAACCTATTTTTTTAATAACCCCAAGCTGACAAACCTTGTGAGCTATATGCATTGTATGCGGCCTGGATTTGATCATCAACTGTTGCAGTTGAACCCCAACCTGGCATTGTTTGGAACAAGCCACTGGCACCAGAAGCATTTGCTGCATTTACTTGACCATTTGATTCACGGGCAATAATTGCTTCCCAAGTAGAAGCAGGTACACCAGTCATTTCAGCCATACGAGCAGCTGCATAAGATCCTTGTTCTCCAGCAGTATTCCCATTTGATAGAACAATTCCACCATTTGTTGATTGTGCAGAAGTCACTGCAGCATTTGCTGCATAAGTTGTTTGTTTTTGAGCAGTTTGTGCTGTTGCAGTTGCTGTAGGTGCACTTTCAGCAGGTTTTGCTTGCTCTTGTGGAGCAACTTTATCAATCATAGATTTTGAACGCTCACCTAACTCAATAATTTGTCCTGCATAGATCAAATCTTCATTGGTCAGATTGTTAGATGCAATAATATTTTCTACTGAAGTGTTATTTTCTAGTGCAATTTTTGATAGAGTATCTCCAGACTTCACTTCGTAAGTTTCAGCATTCACTGTAGCAATACCTGAAATGAAAAGTGATGCTGCTGAAAGTAGGGAAGTGACTGTCCATTGGAACTTTTTACTGTTCATGAATTCTATTCTCCTTTCGAACATAATTCTATCATACACACAAAATGTTACAGTTTATTGTAGAATATATTACAAATGTTACAAGAATATGTGAATTTAATGTAAAAAGCGCTTTGTATAGCGCTTTTTCCTTATTTTTGAACCAATACAACTAGCTCTATCCATTTTTTAGATAAAAAACTATCAACATGAGGCACAGAATAACGAGCAATGCCAGGGTATCTTTTACTCCCCACTGCAGAGTCCGATAGCGTGTTCGTCCCTCACCGCCTTTGTACCCTCTCGCTTCCATCGCAATTGCTAATGCATCTGCGCGTTTAAAACTAGAAGCAAATAGAGGAATGAGGATCGGAATAAAGGAACGGATCCTTTTTAATAGATTTCCCTCACCAAAATCAACACCACGTGCCCTTTGCGCATTCATGATTCGATTCGTATCATCTACTAAGGTTGGAACAAAGCGCAAACTCATAGATAGCATTAACCCAATCTCATGAGCCGGAACCTTAATAATTTTTAGTGGGGTAAGGATCTTTTCAACAGCATCTGCTAAACTCAATGGTGTCGTCGTCACGGTTAAAATCGTCGAATAAAAAATGATTAAAATAAATCTACAAAATATGATGGCGGCTTGCATCAATCCTTGGTCGGTTAATTTAAAAAACCACCATTGGTACAAAATAGTTCCTTGAGAGGTCGCAAATAATTGAAAAATGGTTGTAAAAGCAATGATAAAAATCATTGATTTTAAACCTTTAATATAAAAACTAACCGAAATCCTCGTTAGATACATTAAAACAAAAATAAAACCAAAGAGAAGAACATTTGTCTGGATATTATTTGCCCAAAACAGAAGAAATATGAATAAAAACATTGAGAGCAACTTCCCACGAGGATCTAGTTGGTGGATAATGGAGTTTCCAGGAATATACCTTCCTAAAATCATATTATTCATGAAGTAACAGCTCCTTTAGTTCCTCAATTTTGATTGGTAGTCTGTCCAGAGGAAGTCCTCTTCGTTTCAATTGAAGAGCAAAATTCGTAATTTGTGGGACTCCTAATTGAAGTTTTTGTAAATACTCAACCTGTTGAAACACTTCCCCTGGGGATCCGTTTAGGACAAGTTTTCCCGCTTCTAAAGCAAATACGGTATCAGCAAAATTTGCTACATCATCCATCGTATGAGTTACCAGAACTAGAGTCATCCCATTTTTATGTAATGTTTCAAACAGCGCCATCAATTCCTTTCTTCCAGCAGGATCTAGCCCTGCTGTTGGCTCGTCCAATACTAAAATCTCTGGTTCAATAGCTAAAATACCCGCGATCGCAACCCGTCTCATTTGTCCACCAGATAGTTCAAATGGACTTTTATCATAGATAGACTCTTCTAAACCAACGATCGCTAATTTTTCTTTGGCTATTTCCTCCGCTTTGTCCTTAGGTACCCCAAAATTTTGTGGTCCAAAGGCTACATCAGCTAGAACAGTTTCCGCAAATAGCTGACTTTCTGGAAATTGAAAAACCAAACCGACTTTTTTTCTCAGGTACTTCATTTCTTTTGGCTCAGAATGATTATCTAAAACAAAATCTTCAAATTGAATCGTTCCTTTAGTCGGACGCAGTAAACCATTTAGTAATTGCAACAAAGTAGACTTGCCACTACCAGTATGCCCGATGATGGCTGTATAAGATCCATCTTTTATTTCCAAACTAATATCAGAAAGCGCCTGCCCTTCAAAAGGACTTCCCTCTTGATAAGTATAATAGACATTCTTTAAAGAGATTCCCATAGTTGGTCTAATAACTCACTTTCTGTTAGATAATCCTGTTTTAGCGGAAAATGCGAGCTGAGAGATTCTTGAACCTGCTTACTAAAAGGCTTATCTAGTCCAATCTCATTAAGGTCATTTCTTGAAAACAATTCCCGCGGCGTCATAGAAGACTCTAGTTTTCCTTTTTGAAACACCAGTGTTCGATCACTTAAGGCAATTTCGGTTAAATCATGGGTAATGGAGATAATTGTTAATTGAAATTTTTTCTGAAGTTCTCTCATTACCGCCATTAGATCCTCTCTGCCTTCTGGATCTAACATACTAGTTGCTTCATCAAGGATAATAATAGTTGGTCTCAAGGCGATAATACCTGCTATGGCCACCCGTTGCTTTTGACCACCTGACAAACGAGATGGTTCGCGATCTTTAAACTCCAGCATACCAACTTGCTCAATAGCCTTCTCCACTCGTTGAAGCATTTCTTCCCGTGGAATTCCTTGATTTTCTAAACCAAAGGCAACATCATCTTCTACTGTCGCACCAACAAATTGGTTATCAGGATTCTGAAATACAATCCCAATTTTACTACGGATTTCCCATATAGTTTCACGAGTCAGTTTTTTTCCATCAATGTAAATCTCACCAGACTCAGCTTCCAAAAGACCATCAATCAGGCGTACAACTGTAGATTTCCCACTACCATTGTGTCCAACAATCGAAAGCCACTCTCCTTGTTTCACGTGAAACGAAACCGTGTCAATTTGATACTCTTCTACTGTTTTATCGTATCGAAAGGATACATTTTTTAGCTCAATCATCTGTTTCATTTATTTAAATGTGTCTTTAAAGAGATAGCTACTTCCCTTAAAGTAGTCGTAACCAGAATAAATTGTGAAAATCAATGCAATATAAAGCAACACTTGCCCTGGAAGTGTCCAATGGCAAAGCAAAAAGATAATGGCAAACATTTGGCTAAAGGTTTTAATTTTTCCTGGCATGGCTGCAGCAAGAACTGTACCACCTGTCTCAACAAGTAGAAGACGCAAACCAGTAACAGCTAACTCACGACAAATGATAACGGCTGCAATCCAAGCAGGAACCATTTTTAATTCAATCATCATGATAAAGGCTGACATGACCAATAATTTATCTGCCATTGGATCGGCAAATTTACCAAAATTACTCACTACATTCCATTTACGTGCAAGAAAGCCATCTAAATAATCTGTAATACTAGCAATTGCAAAAATAACTGCCGCTACAATATGTCCTAAGTAAGAGTGACTTAAACTTAAAATAGCAATAAAAATAGGAATCATTACAACCCGAATTAATGTCAATGCATTAGGAATATTTTCTTTTTTCATACTTCCTCCAAAAAATAAACTATCTTTACATCTATTTTACAGATGCTGTAAACTCATAAAAATATACGATATAAATCACAAAGCCAAGGATGGCAAAACTCACTAGTAGATAATACAGGATTGGTAACCAGCTCGCTTTCTGTCTTAATTTTCTTGAATGAAGCTCTTCGTCATCTACAAGTATTTCTTCATCAAATAACAATTCTTTTCCTTCACGAAAAGCTGTCAATAGGATGGACTCATCTAATCCCAAAGCCCATGCTAACTTTTTAAGATAGATCTGAGCGTAAAAGGGACTCGGTAATAGATCAAACTCATCGTTTTCCAACGCTTCTATATAAGGAATTCCAATGGCTGTTTTATTTGACACATCCTGTAAACTTAAGTGTAAATTTACTCTTGACAGTCTTAACACTTGACCAATCGTTCTCTTCTTCATGTTTTCCCTTCTTGATACATTGTTTACTACTTTTGAAAAATCATATAGTCAACCATCTCAGCCTGGTCGATGAACTGACGCCCTAATTTGATGATATCTTGTAAACTAATACCTTGTAAAATCTTTGGAAGATCATAAGAAGTGCTACCGTCTGAAAAATATTCAAACTGAGTGGCACTATACTCAAGCGAATTTAAACCTTGTAAGAAATCACCAAACATTTCGCTTTTAATCGTATCCAAATGTTCCTGATTGACATCTGGATCCTTCTCAAATTGTTTGATTGCTGACCTAAATTGATGAGATAGGGACACCGGTTCTTGAGTATCCATTGTCAAAATAACGAAATGAAATAATTCCTCAACCTCGACCTCAAGTGTCAATGAGTTGTCAATCTTCCCGGCTTCATATAAACTTTGAAACCGTTGCGAGGTCCAACCAAACATCATCGAAAATAGTAATTTCAACATCAATTTATAACGAAATTTTTCCTCTTCCTTAATGATATCATTTCCTCGAATTCCAATTGCCAACTTCGGAGTAGCAACTTCCATTCTACAAGATTGATTCAATCTTACTTCATTTTTTTCTACAGGAAAACGTTCTAACTCCACAGAAGGACGAGGAGAAGTCAGATCATATTTCTTTACTACTTGCAATACTTCATCAACATCAAAGTTTCCGATCACTAATAAATGCATTTGAGAGGGATGATAGAATAGATCAAAGTTTTCACGGAGATTATCTATTGTAATGTCAGAAATAGACTCCCTAGTTCCAGCAATATCATCTGCTAACGGTGTTCCAGGATATAAATTTTCTAAAGCACCAAAAAATAATCGATAGTCTGGACTATCTTGGTACATTCCAATTTCTTGTTGAATGATTTCTCTTTCCTTAGATACAGATTTTTCTGTAAAGGAAACCTTTGAAACCATCTCCAATAACAATTGAATATTTTCAGGGACTTTTGAAGTTGTTGAGAAAAGATAACTTGTCTTTGTAAAGCTTGTAAAGGCATTACTTTCCGATCCTAAATGAACGAATTTTTTTAAATAATCTTGACCATTTTCATCTTCAAACACTTTGTGTTCTAGAAAATGTGCAATTCCTGCAGGATATTGCCTTTCATCACCATTCACTAGAATTCGTGTATCCACTGAGCCAAACTTAGTTGTGATTATTCCATAGGTTTCATAATAATCTTCTTTGGGAATTAAATGAATAGTCAACCCATTTGACAAGCGTGTAAAGTAAACTTGCTCACCAACCGATTCATAATATTTTTCTTTAATTTTCAATCTTTACACTACTTTCCTTCCATAAAATAAACAGACTGTAAATTAATTGTTTTTGCTACTTCAATAATTTCTTCTCTACTAACCTTATCGATAGATTCTAACCACTCTTCTAGAGAAAGAACTTTCGTTCCTAGGATCGTTTTCAAATATTCCCTTTCAATCAAGGTATTTTGCCGATCCTGTGCTAATAAGGTCGTATTCACCAACATTTCTTTTGTCAATTGAAGCTCTGACTCTGTAAACTTGCCTCTTTTTAAATCATTCAACTGTCTCATAATCAAGGTCATTACTTTGGTACGAGATTCCTTATCAATGCCTGCAAAAACTCTCATGAAGCCTGTAAAAATATCAAAATGGCTTGAGATAGTATAAGCAAGGCCTTCTTTCTCACGTATTATTTGAAAAAGTCTCGAATGCGAGAAAGCTCCCAGCATCCCATTTAATACAACTAGAGGGATATGGAGAGATTCTCCATACTGGGTAGAAAAATGATAACCTAATTCTAAAATAGATTGTTGGTTTTGTTTTTGCTCTAACTTTTCTCTTACAACATTTGTAAAAGGTTGTTGATAGGTGACAGACAAATTGTTATCACGTGGCTTGAATTCAAACTGGTTCACTCGATCCACAATAGCGACCTCATTAAAGTCACCTATGAAAAAGAAGTCAATGTTATCTAATTGGAGCATCTGATGAAACTGTTCAAGAGAACTTTGAGCTGTTTCTTGTCTCACTAAATCAACTTTCCCCAATCTTGACATCCCGATTGTTTCGTCTTCAAAAAATAGTTGATTCAATTGCCCATGTGCATAATAATAAGGCTCTTCAATTTCTGACTCCAAATCGGAAATCGTATTTTTCTTTTCAACGTCAAATGTATCACTGTCAAAGTGATCTTCTACTACCAAAGGTGAAAAGAAGATAGTTTCTATAATGTCCAAAACTTCATCAGTAAGAACATTTTTCTTGCTCAAAAAGTCATCGCGCACAAAGGAAATATTCAAATCAACATAATGAACACGCCCCCTCTTAGAGACTGAGGTTGACAATTCTACCCCGTATAGACTCGCTAATTTTTCACGGAATAATTGTGAAGTTGGATATTTTTGATTTGCAGTTTCCATCATACAGGCTACTAAAACACGCGCAGCCACGGTATTTTCATCTAATGGCGATGAAAAACGGACCTTAATTTTATTGGTTTTAAATTTTTTTGATTGAAGAAAGTGAAGATTAACGCCCTTTACTAATTCCATTTTCATCCTCGTTCTACTCAATAGTAACTTTCATTATAACACGAAATCACACTAAAATCCTAATTCAAACTGTGAAAAATCTCCTCAAATCACTCAACATTCTCTACCCTAGAAAAACTAAAAATATGGTATAATAACACGCAAAGAGGTGAACTATGAATTACAAATTATTTGATGACTTTATTACATTACAAGCAATCTTAAAAGAACTCGGTATTATACAGAGTGGTGGTGCAATCAAAGCCTTTCTTCAAGAAAAAGAAGTCTTTGTTAATGGTGAATTAGAACAACGGAGAGGCCGTAAACTTCGTGTCAATGATCAAATTGACATTCCTGAACTGAACATGACTATCACCATTCTTGAACCTTCTCAAGAAGAAATAGAAGAGCATCTTAAAGAAAAGGAAGAAAAGGAACGTGTTGCTAAACTTGTCAAGCAACTCAATCAACAACAAAAGAAACTACCGACAAAGACTAACAAAAAAGAAAAAGCAATTCGCTTTCCTGGTATCTCGTAATGTGGTTAAAACAGTTATCCATTCAACATTTTCGTAATTATCAAGAACTTGAAGTCGAGTTTCATCCTGGATTAAATATTTTCCTAGGTCAAAATGCTCAGGGAAAGACCAATATTCTCGAATCAATTTATTTTCTAGCTTTAACTAGAAGTCATCGAACACGAAATGATAGAGATCTCATCTATTTTGAATCCACCGATTTTAAAGTTTCTGGTCAATTGCAAAGAGAAACTGGTCCCCTTCCATTAGAAATTTCCTTGACACCAAAAGGTCGGATAACTAAGGTAAATCATTTGAAACAAGCCAAATTATCGAACTATATTGGCCATATGAATGTTGTCCTTTTCGCACCCGAAGATTTGCAACTGATCAAAGGATCACCTGCAGGGCGTCGAAAGTTTATTGACATTGAATTAGGTCAGATGAAACCTCTCTACTTATCTGACTTATCTCAATACAACCATGTACTGAAACAAAGAAATAGTTATCTAAAAAATTCGGAAAAAATTGATGCTACATTTTTGGAGGTCTTAGATTCACAACTAGCTAGTTTTGGAAGTCGCGTCATCCATCATCGGCTTGAGTTTATTAAAAAATTAGAAGCTAAAGCAAAAGAAAAACATACTCGACTTTCTGACAACAAAGAAGACCTATCAATTCAATATCAGTCAACTGTTTTTTCTGAAGAAGGAAATGATATAGAAGAGCAGTTTCTCTCTATGTTGGAAAAAAACCGTCAGAAGGATATTTTTAGGAAAACAACAAGCATTGGGCCTCACAGGGATGATTTGGCATTTTTTATCAATAATATGAATGCTACCTTTGGTAGTCAAGGCCAGCATCGAAGTGTTGTTCTCTCTCTAAAATTAGCAGAAATTGAATTAATGGAAGAAATCACAAGAGAAAAGCCGATTTTACTACTTGACGATGTCATGAGCGAACTTGACAATTATCGTCAACTTCAACTACTTGAAACCATCTCTAATAATATTCAAACATTTATTACAACGACCACTCTCGATCATTTAAAAGAACTACCTGAAGAGTTGAAAATTTTCACTGTTCAAGCCGGTCATATCAAAACAGCATCTTGACAATACTGTCAAGATGCTGTTATTTTTGTTTACAAATGTGTAAATTTATTGTGCCGAGTAGTTAGGAGCCTCGTTTGTAATTTGCACATCATGAGGATGGCTTTCTTTCAATCCGGCACCGCTCATTTCGACAAATTGTGCATGATCATGTAAATCTTGAATGGTTGCTGCACCAACATAACCCATACCTGAACGAATACCACCGATCATTTGGAAGACCATATCTGCTACAGAACCTTTATAAGCAACGCGTCCTTCAATTCCTTCAGGGACCAATTTATTGGCTTCATTAACAGATCCTTGGAAGTAACGGTCGCTAGAACCTTTCTTCATTGCTGCAATAGATCCCATACCACGGTATGTTTTAAATTTACGACCTTGGAAGATTTCTGTTTCACCTGGTGCTTCATCTGTACCTGCAAGCATTGAGCCAAGCATAACTGCATTTCCACCAGCTGCGAGTGCTTTGACAATATCTCCTGAATACTTGATACCACCATCAGCAATGATCGTTTTTCCATATTCACGAGCTACAGCGGCTGCGTCATAAATAGCAGTCACTTGAGGAACACCAACCCCTGCAACAACACGAGTTGTACAGATTGATCCTGGACCAATTCCGACCTTAACTACGTCTACCCCTGCATCAAATAATGCACGAGCACCTTCAGCAGTTGCAATATTTCCTGCAATCAAGGTACGATCTGGGAAGTGGGCACGAATTTCTGCAATCTTACGAAGAACACCCGCAGAATGTCCATGAGCAGTATCGATGACAATAGCATCTGCACCAGCTTCAAAAAGAGCTTCTGCACGTTCAAAAGTATCTGAAGTAACCCCTACGGCACCAGCCACAAGCAAACGACCAAATTCATCCTTAGCCGCATTTGGAAACTCAATAACTTTTTCAATATCTTTAATTGTAATCAAGCCAGAAAGACGACCATTTTCATCTACCAATGGTAATTTTTCAATACGGTGCTCTTGTAGAATGCGTTCAGCTGTTTCCAAATCGGTTCCAACCGGTGCAGTTACCAAGTTTTCACTTGTCATATGATTTGAAATGGGTTGATTGTAATCAGAAATAAAACGCAAATCCCGGTTTGTAAGGATACCAACTAATTTACGATTTTCAAGTGTTTCAACAACAGGAACACCACTGATTCGGTATCGTCCCATCAACTCATCTGCTTCTGCAATTGTATGAGACGGAGTCAAATAGAACGGATCAATGATAACCCCATTTTCAGAACGTTTTACTTTGCGTACTTCATCTGCCTGTTGCTCAATTGACATGTTTTTATGGATCACACCAAGTCCACCAGCACGTGCCATAGCAATTGCCATTTGACTTTCAGTCACCGTATCCATAGCAGCAGTAATGATTGGGATATTCAAGCGTAAATTACTTGCTAATTGTGTACTTAAATCTGCATCATTAGGCAATACGTGACTTTCTGCTGGAATCAAAAGCACGTCATCGAATGTAAACCCTTTTTTCAAAAACTTTGTGTCCCAATTAGACATTAGCTGGATCCTCTTTTCTTTTTATTTGAGCAAGGCTCGAATTTTTATTGTTAATATCATACCATTCTATGGCAATTTGTCAATCATTTATTGGTAAATTATCAATGAACAGTAAAGAAATGTTCCCTATTAATGAAGTCGTTTTATTTTTTAAAATAGGTAATTCCCATCGCAGATTTTACTTCATCCAGTGTTTGAGCTGCTACATTTCGAGCGCGCTCGCTTCCTTTTTCAAGAATAGAGTAGACCTCACCCATATCCTTTGCAAACTCAAGACGTCTTTCACGAATCGGTCTTAATTCACGATCTAAAATTTCTAAAAGATATCGTTTGGTCTTTACATCACCAAGTCCACCACGTTGATAATGTTCTTTCATTTCTGCAATTTCAGCTGCATCTTCTGGACGGCCAAATACATCCAGGTAATGAAAGACCATATTGCCTTCAATTTTTCCTGGATCCTCTACTTTAATATGATCAGGATCAGTATACATACTCATCACTTTTTTCTTTAAAGTATCTGCATCATCAGCTAGGTAAATGCCATTATTCAACGATTTAGACATCTTAGCATTTCCGTCTAAACCAGGTAAGCGTCCTGCTGCTTCATTTTCAGGATAAATCCCTTCCGGTTCCACCAAAGTATCTGTGTTGTAAGCATGATTAAAGGAACGGACAATCTCACGAGTTTGCTCAATCATTGGCTTTTGATCATTTCCTACTGGAACAAAATTTGCTTTAAATGCTGTGATATCGGCTGCTTGTGAAATAGGGTATACCAAAAATCCTGTTGGAATACTCTCACCAAAACCTTTTTGAGAAATCTCGGTTTTTACAGTTGGGTTTCTTTCAAGTCGCGCCAAAGATACAAGATTCATGTAATACATGGTCAATTCCGCTAATTCAGGAATCTGACTTTGAATGAAAATCGTAACTTTTTCAGGATCTAGTCCAGCAGCTAGATAATCTAAAGCAACATTGCCAATAGACTCTACTATGGTTTTTGGATCTTTGGCATGATCTGTCAAAGCCTGCTGGTCTGCTAGAAAAACAAACATATTATATTCATCTTTATTTTGTAGCAAAACGCGATTTTTTAAAGAACCAACATAGTGGCCAATATGAAGTTTTCCTGTTGGTCTATCACCTGTCAAAATGATGGGTTTTGTCATACTCTTCTCCTTAATCGTTATCCTTATCATTATAGCACTTTCTAGTTGAAAATGTTAGTCTCTTCTCTATGTTTGTGACGAAATGAATCTTTACAAAATTGTCAACTTAATTTACAAGTTTGTAAAAACAAATTGACAGTAAAAAAGTTGAATTTTCCTCTATTTTCTAGTAAAATGAAGACATTATAGAAAGAGGAGAAAATCATTGCTTACAGTATCAGACGTCTCACTACGTTTTAGTGATCGAAAATTGTTTGACGATGTCAATATCAACTTTACAGAGGGAAACACATACGGTCTCATTGGGGCCAATGGTGCCGGAAAATCAACCTTTTTAAAAATTTTAGCTGGAGATATCGAACCAACCACTGGTCATATTTCTCTTGGTCCAGATGAACGTTTGTCCGTTCTTCGTCAAAATCACTTTGACTATGAAGACGAGCGTGTCATCGATGTTGTGATCATGGGGAATGAAAAACTCTACAACATCATGAAAGAGAAAGATGCTATCTACATGAAAGAAGATTTTTCTGACGAAGATGGTGTCCGTGCAGCTGAACTTGAAGGGGAATTCGCAGAACTTGGTGGATGGGAAGCGGAAAGCGAAGCTTCTCAATTGCTACAAAATCTAAATATTTCTGAAGATCTTCACTATCAAACTATGAGCGAGTTAGCAAATGGAGAAAAAGTGAAAGTTCTCTTAGCTAAAGCCCTCTTTGGTAAACCAGATGTCCTTCTTTTGGACGAGCCGACCAACGGTCTGGATATTCAGTCTATTACATGGTTAGAAGATTTTCTGATTGATTTTGAAAATACTGTTATCGTTGTTTCCCATGACCGTCACTTTTTGAATAAAGTCTGTACCCATATGGCGGATCTAGACTTTGGAAAAATTAAACTATACGTCGGAAACTATGATTTCTGGAAGGAATCTTCTGAACTGGCTGCTAAATTACAAGCAGATAGAAATGCAAAAGCTGAAGAAAAAATTAAACAATTGCAAGAGTTTGTCGCACGATTCTCGGCCAACGCTTCAAAATCAAAACAAGCAACATCTCGTAAAAAAATGCTTGACAAGATCGAACTAGAAGAGATTGTACCATCTAGTCGGAAATACCCATTTATTAACTTTAAAGCGGAACGAGAAATCGGGAATGATCTCTTGACAGTTGAAAATCTCTCTGTCAAGATCGATGGAGAAACCATCCTTGACAATATCAGCTTTATCTTACGGCCTGGTGACAAAACCGCCCTTATCGGACAGAACGATATTCAAACAACCGCTTTGATCCGTGCATTGATGGATGATATTGAATATGAAGGAACTATCAAGTGGGGAGTTACAACTAGTCGATCATATCTACCAAAAGACAACAGTCGTGATTTTGCAGGTGGTGAAAGTATTCTTGATTGGCTTCGTCAATTTGCAAGTAAAGAAGAAGATGACAACACGTTCCTTCGTGGTTTCTTAGGACGTATGCTCTTTTCGGGTGACGAAGTTAACAAGTCTGTCAACGTCTTGTCAGGGGGAGAAAAGGTCCGTGTCATGTTGTCTAAATTGATGCTCCTCAAGTCAAATGTTCTTGTACTAGATGATCCAACCAATCACTTGGATTTGGAGTCTATTTCAAGTTTAAATGATGGATTGAAGAATTTTAAAGAATCGATTATCTTTGCTAGCCATGACCACGAATTCATTCAAACACTCGCCAACCATATTATCGTTCTTTCAAAAAACGGCGTAATCGATCGTATTGATGAAACCTATGATGAGTTTCTTGAAAATGAAGAAGTTCAAGCAAAAGTGAAAGAACTTTGGAGTCAATCATAAAAATAAAGAGCCCTGAAATAATAATTTCAGGCTCTTTCAGTAGAAATATATGAATAAAACAAAGCTAAAAACATCCCTTTTTATAGTATCTTCTTTCCTGATTCCAGCTATCATGATGTTCTTTATTTACCTCTCGCAAGGAATCTACTGGAACAGTGATACATCCCCCTTATTAGGAGATGGTTATCATCAGTATGTCATTTTTGATACCACACTTCGAAATATTTTACATGGGACAGATAGCCTATTTTACAGTTTTCAAAGTGGATTAGGTATTAATTTCTATGCACTCAGTAGCTATTATCTAGGAAGTTTCTTTTCTCCCCTTGTCTACTTCTTTAATGCACAATCCATGCCAGATGCTGTTTATCTCATCACTCTTCTTAAATTTGGAGCTATTGGGTTAAGCACTTATATTAGTTTACATGGAATGTTTTCTAAAATTCCTAGATCCCTGGTTCTTACCCTTTCAACCTCATTTGCTCTTATGAGCTTTGCTATCAGCCAAATTGAAATCAAAACTTGGCTAGATGTTTTTATCCTAGCACCATTAATTCTTTATGGATTCAAAAAACTCATTTACAATGAAGGAGAGATTCTCTACTTTATCAGCTTAACCAGCTTGTTTATCCAAAATTATTATTTTGGGTTTATGATGTCTATTTTTCTCATTTTATGGTACTTGACACAACTGTCATGGGACATCAAAGGAATTGGAAAACGCTTCTTTCATTTTGTAATTGTATCTATTTTATCAGTTATAACAAGCCTTGTGATGTTATATCCAACCTTCTTAGATTTACGCACTCATGGAGAAAGCTTTTCAAAGATTGACAGTATCTTTACAGAAAAAAGTTGGTATCTTGACATATTTGCAAAAAATTTCATTGGAAGTTTTGACACTACTAAATATGGATCAATTCCAATGATCTACGTGGGATTATTTCCACTTCTTTTAGCGATTACCTTTTTCTTTGTAAAGTCGATCAAGTTTCACGTGAAACTTTCTTACTTTATACTCTTGACCATTCTTATTTTGAGTTTTCGTTTTCAATTATTAGATCTCCTTTGGCAAGGTATGCACGCGCCAAATATGTTTCTTCATCGATACTCTTGGATCTTTTCTTTGACGATTATTCTGATGGCAGGAGAAGTACTAAATCGAATAGAGGAGATCACTTGGATTCGTTTTAGTCTTGCTAATTTCCTCCTTATTCTAGGATTTGGAGCAACTGTCCTTTACAGCAGTCACTATAAATTTTTAGATGCTGTCAATTTTATTGTTACTTTTGAATTTTTAATTGCTTTCTATTTGGTCTGTTTAGGATTTATCCTAAAAAAGATACCGCCTAGACTTTTCTATCTTTCGATCCTTTTTTTCTCCATTTTTGAATTATCGGTAAATAGTTATTATCAAATGGAAGGAATTGCGAATGAATGGGTCTTTGCTTCTCGATCATCCTACGAACGCGACTTAAAAGCCATCCAATCCTTAGTAAGAGAGAAGACAGACTCAAATTATCGGACTGAGATTCTACATCCACAAACGGGCAATGATAGCATGAAGTATGGTTATAATGGAATTTCTCAATTTTCATCTGTACGAAATACGGATGCTAGCTCGACATTGGACAAACTAGGATTTAAATCTGAAGGAACTAACCTCAATCTTCGATACCAAAACAATTCTATTTTAATGGATAGTCTATTTGGTGTTCGCTATAATTTAAGCCAACAACCTGTTCAAAAATTTGGATTTAAAGAGATTGCAACCAAAAATGGAGTCTCACTTTCAGAAAACGAATACGCCTTACCAATCGCCTTTCTGTCAGCAAAACCTTATAAAAATACTTCCTTTACGAATTTGACACTGGATAATCAGACACGATTCATCCATCAAATCACAGATGAAAAATATAAATTTTATAAGAAATTAAATATTCTCTCGCCTACTTCACAAAATACTACATCTTCGTTGCAAACTGCAAAAATTGAAGAAGATAGTCATCTATCCTACGCAAGTATTCAATATGAAGTAACGGTTCCTGCCCATAGCCAACTATATGTCAATGTTCCAAATTTACAATTTTCAAACGATGATCGGAAAGATATTGAAATCAGCTACAATGGACAGACCCAACGCTATACCATTGATAATGCCTTTCCATTCTTTTCAATTGGCCATTTTGACACAGAAGAAACAGTTACTATTCGTATGAGTTTTCCAGAAAATTCGACAGTCTCCTTTGATACACCAGAATTTTTTGCTCTGGATCTTGACCAATACACACAAGCTATCGCTAGTATTCGTCAGCAAGAAGTTGCTATTCACAAAAAGAAAAACAAATTGGTAGCAGCCTATAACGCAAATAGAGACACTACCCTTATTTTTACACTCCCTTATGATAAAGGCTGGTCAGCTAAACAAAATGGAAAGCCTATCCAAATTCATCGCATCCAGAAAGGATTGATGGGAGTTCGTGTTTCAAAAGGATCCGGAACAGTCACCTTAACATTTGTTCCCCAAGGCTTCATTGAAGGACTTATTGCCTTTTTCATTGGAATCATTCTCTTCTTCCTCTACGAATGGAGACAAATAAAAAGACGAAAAAGTTAAGGAATCTAACCATCGTTCACTTATAAATAAAAGGCTAGGATAGTCATTATCCTAGCCTTTTTCAAAACAAAAAAAAAAACACCCAAATGGGTGCTATACTAGCTCCGCCAGTAGGACTCGAACCTACGACATCATGATTAACAGTCATGCGC